>DATHFW010000202.1:0-5883 GCA_035317945.1 Steroidobacteraceae bacterium
TCGGCTGGCGGTAGCATTGTTCGCGAATCACGGCCTGGACCTCAAAAAGTGGCCGGCGGCAACACGACAGGCCTTGGCTCTGTAGAACTATTCGGGCGCTGATGCCTCTCGACCCACGCGTCCAGCGCTTCTTGAACCTCCTTGCAGCGGGCAATCCGCCTGATGCGCGCAGCGCAACCGTTGAGGAGCGGCGCACGGGGCTTGCGGCTCTCATGAAATTTGCGGGGCCCGAAGTCGCCGTCGACCGCGTGGAAGAACGAACCGTGCCGGGGCCGGGCGGCGCCGTGCGCATACGGCTCTATTCACCGGTTCACGCCGAGATGCAGCCCGGGCTCATTTATTTTCACGGCGGCGGTCTGGTCGCCGGCACCCTGGACACCCATGACTCGATCGCGCGCGCGCTGGCACATGCCGGCGCAGCTCGGGTGCTATCGGTGGACTACAGGCTCGCTCCCGAGCACCCCTTTCCCGCCGCATTGGACGATGCCATGGCTGCGGTTCAGCATATCAGCCGGCATGCTTCAGATTTCGGAATCGACGCCGCGCGCTTGGGGATTTGCGGCGATTCCGCCGGCGCCACGTTGGCCACGGCCACGTGTCAGGCAGCGGCTCGAGCCGGCGGTCCGCCCCTCGCGCTACAGCTGCTCATTTGCCCGATTCTCGATTACAGCCGTTCGACGCCGTCGAAACGCGAATTGTCGAGCGGTTATCTGGTCGACCAGGCCACCCTGGATCATGATCTGATGCACTACGTGCCCAAAGGCACGGACCCTGTGAATCCGCTGATATCCCCGCTACTCGCCGAGGACCTGACGGGAATGCCGCCTACACTGATTCATACGGCGGAGTTCGATCCCTTGCGCGATGAGGGGCGGAATTATTTCGAACGCCTGACCCAAGCGCGCAATGAAGTGTCCTACACTTGCCATCCAGGTATGATTCATCTTTTCTATGGTTTGGGGGCCGTGATTCCCTATGCGCGCACGGCATTCGAGCAGATCGGCGGGGAAATTCGCGCAGCGCTGGGCTAACCTTTAGGGAGAAACGAACGTGTCCGAGCGCATCGTGGCGGAGCAATTGATTCAGCAACTGCACGCGGCTCGCGTCGCCGGCGATCTTACCGGCATGTGCCGCGTTTTCGCCGATGACGGCCGATTCGAGATCCTCGGGGCAAGCGCCGATAAGTCGATCGCCATTCGAGCGAACGACCTCGCCGAATTTCGGCCCTGGCTGTCGATGATGGTCAAGGTTTTTCGAATCAGCAACTATCAGCTGCTGAGCCTGACGGTTGAGTGGCCGCGGGCGGTCGCGCATTGGCGCGCGGACATCTACTCCAAAGTCACCGGGGTTACGGTTCCGACCGAACTCGCCGATCTCGTGCAGCTCACTGAGGACAGCATCCTGACCTACACCGAATTCTTCGCGCCGCGCTGAAAATTCCGGCGATTTAGGATGCCGCAGGAGCCGCAGTGGTTGACCATCGCACGCGAGGTGCGGGCCATCGCCCAAACGGGCTTGGCATTCACCGCGGATGGCTTTGACCATCAGCGCTACCAGAGATTGCGCGAGCTGGCCGCGCTGATGATGGCTCAGGGTTCTGCCGGCGAGCATGAATCGATTCTGCAACTGCTGCGCCAGGAAAAGGGCTACGCGACACCGAAGGTGGATGTTCGCGGCGCCGCGTTCGTCGACGGCCGCGTGCTCATGGTGCGCGAAATCAGCGATGGAAAATGGACGCTGCCCGGCGGTTGGGCCGACGTCAATCAATCGGCCGGCGAATGCGTCGTGAGAGAGATTGCCGAGGAATCCGGATTCAAAGCCCGGACGTCGAAGCTTGCGGCCGTTTACGATTACCAACGCAGCGGGCATCCGCCGCACCATATCGATTCCATCTACAAGATGTTTTTCATCTGCGAAATCATCGGGGGCGAGGCGCGCGCCAGCGATGAAACCAGCGAAGTGGCTTTCTTTGCCCGCAACGAATTGCCGCCGCTGTCCTTGGGAAGGACCACCGCCGCGCAGATCGACAGAATGTTTCACCATGACGAGCACCCGGAACTCGCGACGGATTTCGACTGACGCAAGGCCGCGCTTCAGGAGCCTCAGACCAGGCTCCTAGGCTCAAGCGTAAGTGATCAGCGTTGCATCCGGGTTCGTATCCAGATGCGGCAATCCATTGAAACTGACGAGATGATGGCGCCGCGGCGTCGAAGCGAACTCGGTAAGCGAGCTGTTGCGGATGCGCAGGTTCAATTCGACGGCAGTCGCGGGAGGCGCATTGAGTGCGGCCGCCACGATGGCGGCAATGGGACCGCCCGAGCTGACAATGAGCACGTTGCCGTCGGGAAATCGCCGGCGAGCCTCAACGAGCGCCGCCACCGCGCCATCCTGAAAGGCTTGCCAAACCGGCATCCCTTCCGGCTGGGTGCGGTCCTCGGCCCATGCCAGCAGTGCATCCCGCAGTACCCGGAAATGGTCGCGCACGACCACCGGATCGCGCCTCGCCGCGGCCGGCGCCGGTGCCGGAAAATTGCCGGTGAAGGCCATCATGACCGCTTCGGGTTTGTATTCGTCCAGCGCCGGGAAGGTTTCTTGGAGAGGCCGCGAGCCGAGTTCGGGGTGGCCCTCGAAAATACCTTGCGCCGTTTCGCTCTGTCGCCGCAGGGTGCCGGTGAAGACGGCATCAAAACGAATGTTGCGCCGGGCAAAGTAGCCGCCGAGAAGCCGAGCCTGCGTAAAGCCGACCTCCGTCAGACGATCATAGTGCTCGGTACCGAAGGCCGCCTGGCCGTGGCGCACGACATGGATGACACCCACGCTATTCTGAGCTCCACGGAAAATCCAGTGCGACGGTCAATCCTCCGCCTTCGCGGTTGGCCAATTGAATCCGGCCGCCATGCGCTTCGGCAATCTCGCGGGCGAGCGCCAGCCCCAAGCCCGTGCCGCTGCGCTTGGTTGAATAAAAAGGCAGCAGCGCCTGCGCCAGCACGGTCTGACTCATGCCCGATCCGCGATCGCGCACTTCGATGCGTTGAGCGCCGCCGTCGCAGACGATCGAGAGCTCCACTTCAGCCGACTCGCCGCCTGCTTCGTGCGCGTTCTTGAGCAAATTGATGAGCGCCTGCTCGACTTGCACGCGGTCAAACCAGCCCGGCAGTTCCGGCAACGGCGAGGCGAGCGTAAATGACTGCTGCCCCTTGAGGTCAGCGGCAAACTGCTCCCAGCGCACGCTTTCCGGCCGCGGGGCCGGCAGCTTGGCAAAGGTCGCATAGCTGCTCACGAATTGATGCAAGTGTGCGGCGCGTTCCGCGATGGCGGAGAAAACCGCCGGCAATGACGCGTGATCGCCGCGCCGCGCAATTTCGGCGCCGGTGTGCGCGAGAGAGGACAACGGTCCCAATGAATTGTTCAACTCATGACTCAATACGCGAATGAGCTTTTTCCAAGTGGATACTTCCTGGCGGGACAGCTCGCGCGTCAGCAGTTTCAGCAGATACAGCCGAAACGAGCGTCCCTGCAGGATAAACGAGCGCTGCGACAGATGAAAAGTCTCTTCGACGCCGTCGATCTCCGTGGAAAACAAGCTGTCGCTCAAATTCGCGGCCGCGCCGCGCAAGGCTACCGGGGCGCGGGTCAATGCATCCTTGAATCTCGAGCCTTGAAGACTGCGTCCCTCGCTCAACAAATGCCGCGCGGCGATGTTGGCATAGGCGATGCGATCGTTGGCATCGACCAGCACCAGCGCCACCGGCGAATTCTGCATCACAGTGTCCAGCAACAGCTCTCGCTGCACCAGATGCGCGCGCTGCTCGCGCAGCGCCGCCGCCAGCTCGTTATGCGCCGTCATCAGCTCACCCAGCTCATCATCGCGATCGGCGACCAACGACAAGCTGAAGTCGCCCTCCCGGTAGCTGGCCACGGTGCCCGAGAGAGCGCGCAGCATTTGCTGGATCGGCCGTATGACGCGCGAGGACAGCCAGAGCACGGGCAACAGCGCGGCACCGACGATGAGCAGCCAGGCGAGGAGCGCGCTGCTGAACCAATGCACAGTCAAAGCGCTGGCCGCGGCCGTCGCGCCTACGATGAACATCAGCAGAAGCGCGAGCTTGGCTTTCAGGCTCACAGCGAGTCCCGCTCAGGTACCGCTGGCGGGACGCAGGTTGAACCGCTCCAAGCGGCGGTACAGAGCCTGGCGCGACAGCCCGAGACTCTGCGCCGCGCGGCTGATGTTGCCGCCGGCCTCGCGCAAGCTGGCCTCCAGCACTTCTTTGCTGAAATGTTCCGTTTCGCGCGGCGCGACGCGCGCTGCGGCCGGCAAATTCAGATCCGCTGCGGCCACGACGCTGTCGCGCGCCAAGAGCCTGGCGCGCTCGATCGAATTGCGCAGCTCGCGCACGTTGCCCGGCCAGTCATGCCCCAGCAGAGCCGCCGCTGCATCCTCGCTCAACTGCAAACTCTCGCCGAGAAAATGGCGCGCGAGCGGCAAAATATCCGCCGGACGCTCCGCCAGTGGGGGAACCGCAATATCGATGACATTGAGCCGGTAGTATAAATCTTCGCGAAAACGCCCTTCACGGATCAGGGCCGGCAGATCCGCATTGGTGGCGCTCAAAATCCGCACTTGGGCGGTGCGCGTCTTGCTCGAGCCCAGCATTTCAAACTGACCCGTCTCCAGTACCCGCAATAATTTTACCTGGCCCGCCAGCGGTAAATCGCCGATCTCGTCCAGAAACAAAGTCCCGCCGTGCGCCGCTTCGAAGCGGCCCGTGCGCGCCCGGTTGGCGCCGGTATAGGCTCCTGCCTCGGCGCCGAACAATTCCGCCTCGATCAGTTCGGAAGGAATCGCTCCGCAGTTCACGGCAACGAAGGGGCCGGCGCAAAGCGCGGAATTCGCGTGCACGATCTGGGCTATGCGCTCCTTTCCGGCGCCATTGGGCCCGGTGATCAAGACGCGAACATCCGCCCGCGCCACGCGGCAGGCGAGCTCGACGACCCGCTCCATCGCATCCGAGGCGAATACGATGTTGCAGAGATCGTACTGTTCGGCCAAGCGCTCACGCCGACGGCGCTGCTCGTCCTGCAGCCGTTGGCGCTCGCGGGTCGTCTCCGCCAGCTCCAGAAGATTCTCAACCGTTGCCAGCAGCTTGTCGTTGTCCCAGGGTTTGCCAATGTAATCGGCTGCCCCGGCCTTCACCAGTTGCACGGCCGATTCCAGATGTGTCCAGGCGGTCAGCAAAACCACGGGTAGATCGGGTTGCTGAGTCCGCAGTGCGCGGAACAGCGCGGCGCCCTCCTCTCCCGAGGTGGTATCGGCACTGAAATTCATGTCGGCAATGACCAGATCCACGCGTTCGTGCGCCAGGGCCGACAGACCCTTCTGCGGCGTGAAGGCCGTCAGCGTTCGAATGTCATGCAAGCCAAATAGCAGCGACAGCGCCTGAGCCACTGCCGGGTTATCATCGATGACGAGCACGGTGCGCATACAGGCATGTTAGCGGGTGCGGCGCGGAATCACACCGCCTACGCGGCCCGCGTTGCCAACGCCGGCGGAATTGACGCCGCTTTGAGTGCCGGCCAAAGCACCGCCGCTTGTCCCAGCCCCAGCACCACGATCGCGCCCAGGAGCGCGTAACTCGTGTTCAAGCGCTGCATCGCAAAGGCATTGACCATCCAAAGATTCAGCGACACGGCCAAAGCGACGCCGATCGCGGCGCCGGCGCCCGCGATCAAAAGATGCTCGGTCTGGAAGTATTGAACGATGGCATTGCGCGTGGCGCCCAAGGCCCGGCGGATGCCGATCTGGCGCCGCCGCTGCGCGACCCAGTAACTCGTCAGACCCACGATCCCGAACGCGGTGACCGCCAGCAGCGCCGCGCAGACCAC
>DATHFW010000203.1:0-2050 GCA_035317945.1 Steroidobacteraceae bacterium
TGCGGGCTCGGTTTCGGTTTCTTTCAGACGCCCAACATGCGTGCCCTGATGTCGAGTGCCCCGGCCGGACGCAGCGGCAGCGC
The DNA here is from genome assembly GCA_035317945.1 of Steroidobacteraceae bacterium. Taxonomy (GTDB): domain Bacteria; phylum Pseudomonadota; class Gammaproteobacteria; order Steroidobacterales; family Steroidobacteraceae; genus Bog-1198. Next base: position 84 of record DATHFW010000203.1, read on the forward strand.
GAGCAGCATCGTCGCAACCGCGCGCCTGACCGGGCAAACCATCGGCGCGGCGCTGGCAGCCTTGTGCTTCAGCCTCGCCGGCCACGAAGGGGCTGCGCTCGCCCTCGCACTTGGCGCCGGATCTGCTGCGCTGGGAAGTGTGATGAGCTTTTTGCGAATGGCGGTCACGCGATAATGCATTGCAGCTGTGCGCGCCAGTAACACCGCACAACGAACGATCTTCCGCCGGGCATACGCAGATTCTTGATTTGAATTGTTCCAGATTTCCGGCCACACATTGCCCCGCAGTTCAATCGATGGATTGAACCAATCAGGGGAACGCGATGGCAAACCTCACTATCAACGGCAAAACGATCGATGTCGATGTCGAAGCGGATACACCGCTACTATGGGCTATTCGGGAAAATGTCGGTCTAACCGGGACCAAATACGGCTGCGGCATTGCACAATGCGGCGCCTGCACCGTTCATATTGACGGCGTTGCGATGCGCTCTTGCGGCGTGCTGGTCAGCGAAGCCATCGGCAAGCAGATCACCACGATCGAGGGGCTAGCGACCAACGGCGCGCTGCACAAGGTGCAGCAGGCCTGGATCAACAACGACGTTCCGCAATGCGGCTATTGCCAGAGCGGGATGATCATGGCGGTGGCGGCGCTGCTCAAGGACAACCCGAAGCCGACCGACCAGGATATCGACGACGCCATCACCAATATCTGCCGTTGCGGGACCTTCAAGCAGGTCCGCGAGGCGATTCACGCCGCCGCGAACGTTTGAGGAAGCAACCATGAATCATATGCCTCGAATGAATCGCCGCGCCTTTATCGTCGGCACTGCCGCGGTTGGCAGCGGTCTCGCGCTCGGCCTCGACATTCCCTTTGGCGGCCCCTCGATCGCACGCGCGGCCGACGGCTCGCCGGAAGTCAACGCCTGGGTGGTGATCCAGCCGAACGACACCGTCGTGATTCGCATCGCGCGATCGGAAATGGGCCAAGGTACGCTCACCGGCCTTGCCCAACTCGTTGCGGAAGAGCTCGAATGCGACTGGTCGAAGGTCACGACCGAGTTCCCCTCGCCTGGACAGAACGTCGCCCGCAAGCGCGTGTGGGGTGACTTCTCGACCGGCGGCAGCCGCGGCATCCGGACCTCACAGGATTATGTGCGCAAAGGCGGCGCAGCCGCGCGCGTGATGCTGATCGAAGCTGCGGCCAATGAATGGAAGGTGCCGGCCTCCGAATGCACCGCCGCCAACAGCGTCATCACGCATAAGCCGTCGGGCAAAACCACGACTTTCGGCAAAGTCGCCGAGGCGGCCGCAAAACTCACGCCGCCGGCCGACGTCAAGCTGAAGGACCCCAAGGACTGGAAGCTCGCCGGCAAGGCGCTGAAGCGCCTCGATACGCCCGACAAAGTGGTCGGCAAGACCGTCTACGGCATCGATGTCAAACTGCCGGGCATGCTCAATGCTGCGATCAAGGACTGCCCGGTCACCGGCGGCAAGCTGAAAAGCTACGACGAAGCCAAGATTGCCGGCATGAAGGGCGTGAAGAAGGTCGTGAAGGTCGGCGATACCGCGGTCGCGGTCGTCGCCGATACGTTCTGGCACGCCAAGACCGCGCTCGATGCGCTGCCAATCGTCTGGGACGAAGGCGAAAATGCCAAGGTCTCCAGCGCATCCATTGCCAAATGGCTGTCGGAAGGCCTCGAGGGCGGTCCGGCCTATGTCGGCAATTCCAATGGCGACGTGAACACCGCGCTAACCGGTGCGGTGAAGAAGGTCGAGGCGATTTACAGCTACCCCTACCAGAACCACGCCGCGATGGAGCCGCTGAACGCTACCGCGCTTTATACGCCAGACAAGTGCGAAGTCTGGTGCGGAACGCAGAATGGCGAGGCCGCCTTTGCCGCGGTGCTGGAAGCCTCGGAGTTGCCCGCCGACAAATGCGACGTGCACAAGCTGATGCTCGGCGG
>DATHFW010000204.1:0-2780 GCA_035317945.1 Steroidobacteraceae bacterium
CCGGAAAGTCTCGAAAAACGCGTTTTAGCTGGAAGGGCGCGCAGTATAGCCGTGCGCAGGAGTCTGTCAACCGCTTGTCACATTTGATGCTGTCGCGCGATAAAGCTTGCAAAATTTATTAGGAGAATCCTTCACTTTAGAGCGCGGGATTCGACGGAGAAAATCATGATTTCCGGCGCCCACATTGTGCGCTACACAAAAGACCCCGAAGCGGATCGCGTTTTTTCAGAGAGGTCCTCGAACTTAAATCAGTGGATGCAGGCCGCGGCAGAGTGATCTTTGGGTAAACGCGCGGCGTAGATCCAGTGCAAAATGCCCGTCCGCCCGCCGCCGGCGAGGCCGGTTGATCGCGCGATGTCAGAGAGGTTCTTGAACTGATGGGTCCATTTAAGTCCGATTTTCTGCGCTCTTTGAGCGAGCGCGGCTACATTCACCAGATAACCGACGCGGAAGGCCTTGATGCACGCGCTTCTTCGGGCGTGATTTCCGCCTACATCGGCTTCGACGCGACGGCCGACAGCCTGCATATTGGCAGCTTGGTACAGATCATGATGCTGCGCCGCATGCAGCAGTCTGGGCATCGCCCCATCGTGTTGATGGGCGGTGGCACGACCAAGGTCGGGGATCCGTCGGGGCGCGATGAAACCCGCCAGTTGCTCACCGAGCAGCAGATCAACGCGAACATCACGAGCATTCGCGCGACATTCGGCAATTTTTTGACATTCGACGACAGCGCCACAGGCGCGCTAATGGCCAACAACGATGATTGGCTTCGCGATTTGCAATACATCGATTTCCTGCGCGATGTCGGCAGGCACTTCACGATCAATCGCATGCTGACCATGGACAGTGTCCGCATGCGCCTCGAGCGCGAACAGCCGCTCACCTTTCTCGAGTTCAATTACATGATCATGCAGGGCTACGACTTCGTAGAGCTGTTCAAGCGCTACGGCTGCGCATTGCAGATGGGCGGCTCGGATCAGTGGGGCAACATCGTGCAGGGAGTGGAACTGGGTCGGCGCATGAACGAGGCGCAGTTGTTTGGGCTGACCTCACCCCTGATCACGACCTCTTCCGGCGCGAAACTGGGCAAGACCGCGACGGGCGCCGTCTGGTTGAACCCCAATCGTCTTTCACCGTATGACTACTGGCAGTTCTGGCGCAACACCGAGGACGGTGATGTCGGGCGGTTCCTGCGCATGTTCACGGATTTGCCGCTCGAGGAGATTGCCCGTCTGGAGCAGCTCAAAGATGACGAGATCAATGTCGCCAAAGAGGTCCTCGCCACGGAAGCCACCCGCCTTTGCCATGGCGAGGCGCAAGCCCGCGAGGCGGCAACGACTGCGGCGCGAGCGTTCGCCGGCGGCGCGGCTGAAGGATTGCCCACGTTCATATTGCAGGCTGGCGAGCCGGCGCCGGTGATCGACGTGGTAATCGCGCTGGGGATGGCGAGTTCCAAAGGCGAGGCGCGCCGACTGATCGATCAGGGCGGCGTACGCCTCAACGATCAGCCTGTGAGGGCAGCCACCGCCAGCATCACGGAAGCCGATCTTGATGGCAGCGGCACCGCGCGGCTCGCCGTGGGCAAGAAGCGCCACGGGCTGATTCGGCGCGCTTAAAGCTTAATGCGTTTCTAGGGCGGATCTGTGACCGTCACAATTGACCCCATGGGAGGCGACGGATAGCCTACTTGCCTTAACGCTAGGAATTACCGGTGCCATTCAAGAAATTCGGACCCTGGAATAATCCTTCGCGAATCAAGGTATTAGCGATGGGTGCGGTGGTGTGCGGCGCGCTCGCCGGCGCCGCGGTCTTAGGATGGCGCGGCGCACATACATCTGCGCCGCATGACGATGCCACGACATCGGCCGCGGCAAGCCCCACCCCGGATACCGCCACAGCGCAATCAACTGCAGCCGCACCGCCGAGCCCGGTTGTCGTTCAACAGGCCAGTGTCGCGTCCTTCATCGAAGTCGTGGTCGGCAGGAACGACACGCTGGATGCGATCTTTCGCCGCATGTCGCTCAACAAGTCCGACCTCGCGGCGATCCGCGCCTTGCCGGGCATCCGCCAGAGTTTGGACTTTTTGAAGCCGGGCGATGCCATCAAACTGACGCACGCGGCCGGAGACATCCAGGAACTCACCCGCAAGGTCAGCGAGACGCAAACGCTCGATGTCGTGCGCCAGGCTTCCGGGTTCGAAGCGAAGATGATCAACAACCCGGTTGAGACGCGCGTGCGCACCGCCGCCGCTACCATCGACTCATCATTGTTTCAGGCCGCCGGCGCCGCCCAGATCTCGGATGCGATAGCGCTAAAACTCGCCAACGTGTTCGCTTGGGACATCGATTTCGTGCTCGACATCCGCGAGGGAGATCGCTTCACCGCCGTGTACGAGCAGATCTACCAAGATGGAAAATATCTTCGCGACGGCGAAGTATTGGCGGCCGAATTCGTCAATAACGGCAAGGTGTATCGAGCCGTCCGGTTCGTATCCGACAGCGGCAACGCCGGGTACTACACGCCGACCGGCTTGGCCATGCGCAAGGCGTTCTTGCGCGCGCCGGTTGATTTCACGCGCGTGAGTTCGGCATTCAATCCGCGCCGCCAGCATCCGATCTTGAATCTGATTCGCGGCCACATGGGCACCGACTATGCTGCGCCGACCGGAACGCCGGTGCACGCCGCGGGCGATGGCCGCGTCAGCTTTGCGGGGCGTCGCGGCGGCTACGGCAATGCCGTGGTACTCACCCACGGCAGCACGGTCTCAACGCTGTACG
>DATHFW010000205.1:0-3042 GCA_035317945.1 Steroidobacteraceae bacterium
CGGCGATTGACGGTGGCATCAATTTCTTTGATACGGCGGACAATTACACGGAGGGTGAGAGCGAAAAGATTCTTGGGCAATCACTGAAGAATCTAGACATCGCGCGGCAGCAGGTCGTGATCGCGACGAAGGTCTACAGCCGTGTCGGCCCAGGGCGAAATGACGTCGGAGCTTCTCGCGGCCACATCATGGACGCAGTGGAGGCCAGCCTCCGCCGTCTGCAGACCGACCATATCGACCTGTACCAGATCCATGGCAACGATTCCGTGACCCCGCTGGAAGAGACGCTTCGCGCTCTCGACACGCTGGTGCAGCAGGGAAAGGTTCGCTATATCGGCTGTTCCAACTGGCAGGCATGGAAAATCGCGAAAGCCCTCGGCATCGCCGAACTCAAGGAACTAGCCCGATTCGACACGCTGCAGGCTTACTACTCAATCGCCGGCCGCGATACCGAGCGCGAAATCGTTCCCTTGCTGGAATCCGAGAAGGTTGGGCTGCTCGTGTGGAGTCCGCTTGCCGGCGGTTTGCTTTCCGGCAAGTTCAGCCGGACGAACCAGAAGCCCGCGGGGTCGCGCCGCACAGAGTACGACTTTCCTCTGGTGGACAAAGAACGGACCTGGAAGATCCTCGATGTGATGGCTCCGATCGCGAAAGCGCACGAATGCAGCCCTGCACGACTCTCGCTCGCGTGGCTCTTGGCAAAGCCGGTGGTAACCTCGGTCATCATTGGCGCGAAACGCGTCGAACAGCTTGAGGACAATCTCGCGTCGGTCCAACTCACGCTGACACTGGACGAGCTTAAACAGCTGGATCAGGTCAGCGCTCTTCCCCTCGAGTATCCCGGCTGGGCGCTGCCGTTCCAGGGAGCTGACCGCCTGGGTCCAGCCGATCGCTGGGCGCGATTGAGCGAGGTGCGTGCTTTAGCTGACGACATTGGAGCGTGACCGTGATCGACAAACTATCCATCAGGCCAAAAGTGACTGCCCTTCTTTTAATGGATTTCCAGAGAATGGTGGTTGATTCCTATGCCATTGATAAGGAGGCGCTCTTGGGTCGAGTCAAGCGCCTCGCCGTGGCGGCGCGCAATTCCGGCGCAATGGTGATTCATGTGGTCGTCGGTTTTCAGCCTGGCTATCCGGAAGTAAGCGGGCAAAACTCCGTATTCAGCCGTCTGAAAGCTGCCGGGCTTCTTGCTACGGGCGACCCCGCGGCCGAAATCTACCCCGAACTTACTCCTCAACCCGGCGATGTCGTGGTGACGAAGCAACGTGTGAGCGCTTTCACGGGAACCAATCTCGATATGATCCTGCGGTCCAACAACATCGATACGTTATTGCTCACGGGGATCCTCACGCAGGGCGTCGTGCTCTCGACCTTACGCCATGCAGCGGACATGGACTACCGCGCCGTTGTTGTCGCCGATGGCTGCTCGGACAAGGATCCTGAAGTGCAGCGCATTTTGATGGAAAAGATTTTTCCCTTTCAGGCGAGGGTGGCGACAGTTGAGGAAGTTATCGGCGCGACGGCTGGGGGATGATGCGAAGTTTCTCGGTAATGGCATTGATTAATCGACGTGACGATGCAAGTGTTTTATGTTGATGAGTGTCCGTGACCACGATCGGCAGTTACACTGAGTCCGTGTCCACAATTAGCTCACCTTATCGCAAGGCGCAGCATGCGATCCCAGATCCTGCTACACCTGGGGACTTGACGGCGGCCCTCAAGCGCTGCTTCGGGTTCGATCGCTTCCGTCCGGGCCAGGAAGCGATCGTTCGCGATGTATTGTCGCAGCGCGACGTGCTCGCGCTGATGCCCACCGGCGGCGGAAAATCGCTGTGCTTTCAGCTCCCGGCCTTGTTGCAACCGGGAGTGACGCTAGTCGTCTCTCCCCTGATTGCCCTCATGCAGGACCAGGTTCGCCAGTTGCTGAACAACGGCATTTCCGCGGCCTTTATCAATTCCAGCCTCGACGCCGCCGACATCCAGCGGCGAACGCAGGCGCTGCTGCGCGGCGAATACAAACTGCTCTACCTCGCGCCGGAACGGCTGCTGCTGCAGGAATTTTTCGAAGGTCCGTTGAGCCGCCTGTGTTCAGGTTTCGGCATCAACGCCTTTGTCATCGACGAGGCGCACTGCGTATCGGAATGGGGACATGATTTTCGAACCGAGTACCGTCAGCTGGCGCGGCTGCGACGGCGCCATCCCGAGGTCCCGCTGCTCGCGTTTACCGCGACTGCCACGGCGCGCGTGCGTACCGACATCATCACGCAGCTAGAGCTGCGCGATCCGGCCGTGCATGTGGCAAGTTTCAACCGGCCGAATCTTTTTTATCGGGTACGCGTCAAGGACAAAACCTCTTTTCGTGAGTTGCTGGCGCTGGCCAAGGGCGGCGGCGCCGGCATCGTCTATTGCCTGTCGCGCCGGCGCGTCGATGAACTGGCTGCCAAGCTGCATGCGGAAGGAATCCGCGCTGCGCCTTATCACGCGGGACTGGACGCCATCACCCGCCGCGATACCCAGGACGCCTTCATTCGCGACGATCTGCAGGTCATCGTCGCGACGATTGCTTTCGGCATGGGCATCGACAAACCGGACGTGCGCTGGGTCGTGCATTACGATTTACCCCGCACCCTGGAAGGCTATTACCAGGAATCAGGCCGGGCGGGCCGCGACGGCGATCCGGCAAATTGCACCTTGTATTTCGGGGGAGCCGACATCCGCACGGCCGAGTTCCTGATACAGCAGAAGGTGGACGCGAGCGGCGAACCTCTGGAGAACGAGCAGCGTCTCGCCCGTCAGCAGTTGCGCCAGGTGCTGCAATTCGCGGACTCGGCCGAATGCCGTCGTGCGGTGCAATTGCGTTACTTCGGCGAGACGTTCTCCGGCCCGTGCGGGGCATGTGACAATTGCTGTGAACCGCGGACCGTCGAGGACTGGAGCGCAGAGGCGAGGCAGTTTCTATCCTGCGTCGCACGATTGGCTCAGCGCCGTCAACGTTTCGGCGCGGCCTATCTCATCGACATTCTTCGCGGCGCGCGGACC
>DATHFW010000206.1:0-9728 GCA_035317945.1 Steroidobacteraceae bacterium
CCCGCCTGCTCCCACACCTGCGCCATGCGCTTGAACGCGCGCTGATGTTCGGCGCTCTCGCCAAGCCACTGCTGGAGCTCCGCCTCTACATCGGGGCCACGCTGCTCGTCGCGCAGCCGTGCTATCCAGGTGGCCGCTTCGACACGCACCTCTTCGGACATTACGGAATCGTTCTGCCGGGTCAGGCTCACTCGCGTAACAACTCGTTGTCGATGAGAATCAGGGCCTTCGCGATATGGTTCGTGACCGCCCGGGTGGAGATGTTAAACCGTTGTGCGATTTCCGCGCAGCTCATTCCATCGAAGCGGTGCATCAAAAATGCTTCGCGCGTGCGGGGATTGGCTGCGGCCAGGCTTCGCTCGACGCGCTCGATCAATTCGTGTGCTTCGGCCTCCTGCTCAGGCAAACTTGCCGTATCCACGCAGTCGACCTCCTCGAAGGGCCGATCCGAGAAAATGCGCCGGGTAAGCGTGGCGCGACGCATGCGGTCGATGTGCACTTTCTCGACTACATCAACGAGAAATGCGACCGGATCTCGGACGGGCGCCTTCTGCTCCCGTTCATAGAGGCAGAGTCGCAGACAGCCTTCCTGAATCAAGTCATCCAGGTCCCCGCCGCGCGAACGTCCACGCTGAATCAGGCGGCGCCGCAGGGCGGCCAGCTGCCCTAAGAGTCCGTTCCCCAGATCCTTCGTCCTTGCGTTCATCGGCGCTCGGTTCCCATTTTGGTGACAAAACAGCCGGGGCGGATCTGGGCATTTCACGCAACAACGCACCTTACGCTGTTGTTGATCAGCACCTCCCCACGTTTGATACTAAGAATTTCTTAGTATCACGTCAACGCCAAAACTAAGACTCTCTTAGCCCTTAAGGACATGGGACAGAGATGGGCCGGATGTCGATTATCGCGAAGCGCCTACAGCAGGCGCGCAAGCGGGCTGGTATATCATCCCAGGCGAAAGTTGGCCTCCTGGCGAGATTGAATGTATCCGGTGTCAGCCCTCGAATGAATCATTACTTCAAGGGCAAGAACGAGCCCAAACTGCCGACGATGATGCTCATAGCCGCCGGTCTGAAGACGCCTGTCCCCTATTTTTACTGCGAGGATGACGCCCTCGCTGATCTCATCCTCAAGTTCGGAACTTTGGACGAGACGCAAAAGAAACAATTGGTCGACTTTGTGGACAAATTATAGGCTCGCGAGGCGTCCCGGGTGTCCCACATTCCCCCGGCGATATGGAACAATTGAGCCGAATGCCCACCCAGCCAGCCACCGATTACATCGACAAAGACGGATTTCGCGCCAATGTGGGCATCGTTCTGACGCGCGGTTCGGGGGAAGTATTCTTGGGCGGACGAGTCGGTGGGCGCGGTTGGCAGTTCCCGCAAGGCGGCGTCAATCGCGGTGAGCGGGTCGAGGACGCGCTGTACCGGGAGCTCAAAGAAGAGATCGGCTTGGGATCCGAGGATGTCCAGATGCTGGGATCGACCGAGGGCTGGCTGCGCTACCGCCTGCCGCGCCAATATGTGCGCGACCGGTGCATCGGCCAGAAGCAGCGCTGGTTTCTGTTGAAGCTCGTGAGCGAGGAATCAAAACTGCACTTCGACTTCACCAGCCAGCCGGAATTCGATCGTTGGCGCTGGACCGACTATTGGACGCCGGTGCGCGAGGTCGTGTATTTCAAACGGCGAGTCTACGTGCGCGCACTGCAGGATCTCGGCAAGTACATATTTCCCGACGGGTTGCCGCCGTATCCGGAATGGTGGCCGGAGATTCAGGGCGCCTCTAGCCAGGCTTGACCACGGCAAGAATCACGATGGCGATCAGCAGCAGCGACGGCAACTCGTTGAAGCCGCGCAGCCACTTGGCGCTGCGCTTGTTGCGTTGGGCGGCAAAATCGCGCATCAGCTTGTAGCAATAGCCGTGGTAGGCAATGACCAGCGCCACGAACAGCAACTTGACCCTCAGCCACGTCATTTGCAGGTAGGCCGGAGCCTCGATCAGCATTGCCAGCCCAAAGAAAATGCTGGCCGCCGCACCGATGGTCATGATGGCGAACAGGCGGCGCTCCATGATTTCGAAGCGCTGCGTGCTGATCAAATCCTTCGCGTCCGCGTGATAGACATAGAGCCGCGGCAGATAGAACAGGCCGGCGAACCAGGTGACCACCGCGATGACGTGCAATGCCTTTAACCACAGCATGGGCGTTCCATTGTGCTTGACCATAGATCATAACGTGAGCCCTGTCTTAAGGGGCACGGCCTCGTATAATGAGTTTTGCCCGAGAGGGCCCACGGGAGCTGCATAGCAGCGATATGGCTGATTCGTTCGGCAAAATGGTGGTGCGAGCGTATGCGCCGAAGCGCCGCGCGGTGCTATGGACGCTTGCGGCGCTGCTCATCGTCGGCATCCTGTATGCGGTGTTCGAACTGGGCCGCTACGAAGCGGGATTTCGCGTGGTCGATTCGGTGCGCGGCGCCTTGTCGGCAAGCCGGCGCATTCGCTCGCTCGAGGCGGAGAATCAAAATCAACGCCGCCAGCTCGAGGCCGCAGAAACCGCGCGGCGTGTCGACCGTGAAGGCTACGCCCAAGTCGAAAAAAGCCTCGGCGACATGCAGAGCCAGATTGCTCGCTTAAACCAAGATCTGTCCTTTTACCGCGGCCTGGTGCAACCGGAATCGCTCATCCATGTGAAGGTGCAGCAGATGCAAATCATTCCGGACGGACCTCCCGGTCAGTATCATCTAAAGTTCGTGTTGATGCAGACCGGGAAGCCGGACAAAGAGGTGGCGGGCAGCGCGGCCGTCACCATTGATGGGCTGCTTCAGGGCAAACCCTTGAGTTTGACCTACGCGCAAGTATCGCCTGGCCGCCGGGTCAGCCTGGCATACTCATTGAAGTACTTTCAGGAATACAACGAGCCCATAGAATTGCCGGCAGGCTTTGAGCCGACGCGCGTGGGTGTCGAGATTCGTAGCGGCAGAGACGTCAATCATAGGTCCCGGCAGGCCTTCGTGTGGAAAGCGCAGGGCATGTCGGTGGAAACCGAGGCCAACGGCGATATCCCCGGCAAAGGTGAAGCAGATGTTCAAACCGAAACCGAGTAAGAAAGCGGAAATCGACACGTTGATCGGCGCGAAAACCCGCATCAACGGCGATGTCGAATTCGCCGGCGGATTTCACCTCGATGGCCACATCAACGGCAACGTCAAAAGCGAATTGGGCAGCGGAGCCACGCTGTCGGTGAGCGAGCAGGGCTGCATCGAGGGCTCGGTGATCGTCACCAACATCGTATTGAACGGCCTCGTGAAGGGCGATATCGAGGCAAGCGACCGCGTAGAACTTGGGCCAAAAGCGCAGGTTCTCGGCAGTGTTCACTACACGACCATTGAAACTGCCGTGGGCGCCCAAATTAATGGGAAATTGATTCATCGGCCGAAAGCGGGGCCCGGGTCGGGCGATTCGGCAACCGCGGGGACGAACGCAAGTCCCAAAGACGGTTCATAACTTTGATTGGCCATGGTGCGCCGAGTAGAATGAGCATATGAGCACGACTCCCGAATCGATCAGCATCGCCGATATGCCTCCTCCCGCACCCAATGTGCTGGTTTTCACCGATGCCGCGGCAGGCAAGGTGGGCGAGCTCATCCGTGAGGAAGCAAACCCAAACTTGAAATTGCGTGTGTTCGTCTCCGGCGGCGGGTGTTCGGGTTTTCAATACGGGTTTACTTTCGACGAGAAAATCGACGACGGTGATTTTTGCGTCGAGAACCGCGGCGTCCAATTGCTGGTCGATCCGATGAGCGCGCAATATCTGATGGGCGCGGAAATCGACTACAAAGAGGATCTACAGGGCGCTCAGTTCGTGATTCGCAACCCCAACGCGAAAACCACCTGCGGCTGCGGGTCCTCTTTCTCGGCCTAAAAAAATGCTGATCGAATGACGGGCGGTAGGGTGGTGCCCGATGTGCTCGCTGCCGTCGATTTGGGCTCCAACAGCTTTCACATGGTCGTCGCGCGCTACTCGCACGGCCAACTCGTCATTTTGGATCGATTGCGCGAAATGGTGCGCCTCGCCGCCGGCTTGGGCGATAGCGGCCGGCTCGATGATGCCGCAACCGAACGCGCCTTGCGCTGCCTCGAGCGATTCGGCCAGCGACTGCGCGCCGTGCGCGCGGACAGCGTGCGTGTCGTCGGCACGAACGCCCTGCGTCACGCCAAGCGCAAACGTTGGTTCTTGGAGCGTGCACGCGCAGCGCTGGGCCATCCCATCGAAATCATTTCCGGACTGGAAGAGGCGCGCCTGATTTATTCCGGAGTCGCGCATACCAGTCCCATGAGTCCGGACAAGCGCTTGGTGATCGACATCGGCGGCGGATCCACCGAAGTGGTCATCGGCGAGGGCTTCAATCCGCTGCTGCTGGAGAGCCTGTCGGTGGGCTGCGTGGGATTGAGCGCCGCCTATTTCGACGACGGCAGAATTTCCGCCAAGCGACTGGAGCGCGCGCGCACCGCGGTCAGGCTCGAACTCGAGCCCGTACAAGAGGCGTACCGCAAGATGGGCTGGCTGAACGCTTTCGGCAGTTCCGGCACGGTGCGCGTCATCGGCGACAGCTTGCGCGCCATCAACCCCGAATCACCGCACATCACACTCGAGAATTTGAATGGGCTGGCGGAGCGCGTGGTTGCCGCCGGGCACGTGGATGACTTGGATCTGCCCGAAGTGGATTCGGAGCGCGCGCCGGTTTTTCCCGCCGGCCTCGCGATTCTGCTGGAGGTGGCCGAGAGTTTCGGCATCGATCGCGTTCGCGTGGCCGAAGGGGCCATGCGCGAAGGTTTGTTGTACGACCTGATGGGCCGCTTCACCGATGAAGATGCGCGCGTGCGCAGCGTGCGCGCGATGGAAAAGCGCTATCACATCGACGAGGGTCAGGCGGATCGCGTCGAGGCGACGGCTGTTGGCTTGCTCGAACAGGTCGAATCCGAATGGGGGCTGGAAGATCCGCTGGCCGAGTTAGTGCTGCGCTGGGCGGCGCGGCTGCACGAAACCGGTCTGGATATTGCACACTCCAAGTATCACCGCCACAGCGCATATCTGCTCGAGCATGCCGATATGCCGGGATTTCCACGCGAAGAGCAGTTGTTGCTTTCCGCGCTGGTCGGCGGCCATCGCCGGCAATTGTCCTTCGAGTCCCTCGAGGACTTGCTGCCGCCATGGGATCGTCTGGCGGAGTTTCTGATCGTGCTCTTGCGCCTCGCGGTATTGCTGCATCGGGGACGCAGTCCGCAACCCCTGCCGGCGGTTAGCTTGACCGTCAAGAGCCGCAACATCGCGGTGCAGTTGCCGCCGCGGTGGATGAAGGAACATCCGCTCACCCTCGAGGATTTGGAGCAGGAGCGCGCGTACCTGAAAGAGGCCGGCTTTCGCCTGACGATCGCTTAGAAGGGTCCTAGCCTTCGGTGAGCGCCACACGCTCGTCGTACAGATTCATCAAACGCATCTGCGCCGACACCTGTCCGCCGACAGTGCGCGAATAGCGGCCGTCCGTGTCGAGCACCCAGGCCTGCATGTCATCCTGCAAGTACAGCTTCAGATCGTCAGTCACGCGTTCTTTGAGTTCCTCACCCTCGATCGGAAATGCAATCTCGATGCGCCGGAACAGATTGCGGTCCATCCAGTCGGCGCTGCCGCAGTACATCTCCCGCGCCCCGGCGTTCTCGAAATAGTAGACGCGCGAATGCTCGAGGAAGCGGCCGACGATGGAACGCACCTTGATTCGCTCGGAAACGCCGCGAACGCCCGGCCGCAAACAGCACACACCACGGATAATCAATTCGATGTCGACGCCGGCGCGCGAAGCGCGGTATAGCGCTTGAATGATGGTGGGTTCCGTAAGGGCGTTGAGCTTGGCGATGATCCGGGCCGGCTTTCCCGCGCGCGCGTGCTCGGCCTCGCGTTCGATCTTCGCCAGCAGCGCCTGATGCAGGCTGAAGGGCGCATGCAACAGCTTGCGCAATTTCGGCACCTGCGTGAGTCCGGTGAGCTGGAGGAATATTTCGTGAATGTCCTCGCCAATGGACTCATCGGCAGTCAGCAGACCGTAGTCGGTGTAGAGGCGCGCGGTCTTGGTGTGATAGTTGCCGGTGCCCAAGTGGCAATAGCGCCTCAGGCCCTTGTCCTCGCGCCGCACCACCATCACCAGCTTGGCGTGAGTTTTGAAGCCGAAAACGCCGTACATGACGTGCGCACCGGCTTCCTGCAGCTTGGTCGCAAGCTCAATGTTCGCTTCCTCATCGAAGCGCGCGCGCAGCTCGATGATCACCGTCACGTCTTTTCCGGCGGCTGCGGCCTCGACCAGCGCGGCCACGATGGCCGAGTCGCTGCCGACGCGGTACAGGGTTTGCTTGATGGCCAGCACTTGCGGATCGCTTGCCGCTTGCCTGACGAATTCGGTGACCGGCCCAAAACCCTGAAACGGGTGATGCAGCAGCACATCCGAGCTGCGCAGCGCGGAGAACACGTCGCCGCCGATTTTTAACCGGTCGGGAATGCTGGGTGTAAACGGCGAGTATTTCAGTTCCGAGCGATCCACCAAGTCATAGAGAGCCAACAAGCGGTTTAAGTTTACCGGGCCGGAGACCTTGTACAGATCATCCGTGGTGAGCGCGAACTGCTCCAACAGATAGGCAAGAATTTCATCCGGGCAATCGTGCGCGGTTTCCAATCGCACGGCATCGCCATAGCGTCGAGACGCCAACTCGCCTTCGACGGCACGCAGCAGGTCGTCGACTTCCTCCTGCTCGACGAAAAGATCGCTGTTGCGCGTGACGCGAAATTGGTAGCAGCCGCGCATTTGCATGCCGGCAAAGAGCGTCGAGACGAAAGCCTCGACGATCGTGCCCAAGAATACGAAATTGCGGTTGCCCAATTCGTCGGGCAACTTGATCAAGCGCGGCAGCGATCGCGGTGCCTGCACCACCGCGAGTCCGCTGTTGCGGCCGAAGCCGTCTTCGCCTTCCACCACGATCGCAAAGTTCAAACTCTTGTTGAGGACTTTCGGAAATGGCCGCGCCGGATCCAATGCCAGCGGGCTCAAGACCGGCTCCACTTCGCGGGTGAAGTAGTCCGCAATCCATTTTCCCTGCGCCGGGGTCCACGTTTCCGGTTCGAGGAACACAACGCCGCTCTTCGCGAGCTCCGGCATCAGTACCTCGTTCAACACCTCGTATTGTTCGTCGACCAGGCGTACGGCGTTCAGTCGAATCGCCTTCAGCTGTTCCGGCACCGACAAGCCGTCGGGACCCGCTTGAGTCGCGCCGGCCTCCAACAGTTCTTTGAGGCTGGCCACGCGGATCTCGAAGAATTCGTCGAGATTGGCGCACGAGATGCACAAGAACCGTACCCGCTCGAGCAGCGGAATGCCGGGGTCCTTGGCTTGTTCCAGGACGCGCTGATTGAACGCCAGAAGCGACAATTCGCGATTGAAATAGAGTTGCGGTACTTGCAGGTCAATGTCATTCATGGCGTGAGGTCTGGCGGTCGAGGAGCGCTAAGCGTAGCGGTACACTCCCCCTAGTATGCGCGCGCCTTTGGCGCCCGTGACGCTGCCGGCACTCGAGGTCAGTCCTTCGAGGGTGCGCTTGGCAAACCAGGCGAAGGCGGCCGCTTCGACGTAGTCGGGATCCAAGCCGAGAGTTTCAGTGCCGGCGACCCGATTCGGCGCAATCAAGAGCCCGATGGCATTGAGCAGTCTCGCATTGCGCGTGCCGCCGCCGCACACGTACAGCGCAGCGCCGGGTGCGTACTGACGCACCGCATCGGCGAGCGATACGGCCGTGAACTGCTGCAAAGTCGCCTGCACATCGCAGGGTCGACGTGAAAATAGCCCCAGCTTGCTTTGCAGCCACGGCAGATTGAACAACTCGCGGCCCGTGCTCTTGGGCGGCGCCAATTTAAGATAGGGCTCGTCGAGCAACTCGCGCAGCAGAGTGTCGTCGACTTGGCCGGTCGCGGCCCACGCACCGCCCGCATCGAACTCCTTGCCCTCATGCGACGAAATCCACGCATCGAGCAGGCGGTTGGCCGGCCCCGTATCGAAACCGGTGACGCTGTGGTCGCGGGTGAGAATTGTAATGTTCGCAATCCCGCCCAAATTTGCGATGACGCGGTCCTCGCTGTCGCTGCGAAACACCTGATCATGGAATACCGGCAGCAGCGGCGCGCCTTGGCCGCCGGCCGCCGCGTCGCGCCGGCGAAAATCGGCGACCACGGTAACACCGGTCATTTCCGCCAGTGTGTTCGGATCGCCGATCTGCCAGGTAAACGGCGTTGCCAAATCCGGGCGGTGGCGCAGCGTCTGTCCATGACTGCCGATGGCGGTCACGCGGCCGGCGCCGATACCTGCGCTCTGCAGCAATTCAAGTGCGGCTCGAGCGAATGCGCGTCCCAACTCGACGTCGATCTGGCCCACCTCGTCCAGTGCAACGCTGCCCGGGTTCTCGATCAGCGCCGACAGGCGGCGTTTGAGCGCGGGTGCGAACGGCGTGGCGCTGGTCGCGATGATTTGCATCGGCGCAACATCGAAATCGACCAGCGCCGCGTCGATGGCGTCCATGCTGGTTCCCGAAATCAAACCAAGGTAAATCCCCATGCGCGCTCTGAGGAATTAATTGACGGCAGCTTTCGAGGTCGCTTCGGCAGCGCCGTTCGCGGCAGGGGTTGCATTCAGGGCCGCAGCGCCTGCGGTCGCCGTCCCCGCCGCAGTTCTCGCAGCGGCGGCAGGCGCCAAAACGCCCGGTAGCTGCGGCGACAGGGCGGCTATGAGCGGCGCGGCCAAATCGCGAAATCTTTGCAGGGCCTCTGCACGCAGCGGCTCCGCACCGGGCAATTGCACCGTCTGCGGATTTCTGTGCACGCCGTTCGTGAGGTACTCATAGTGCAGGTGCGGACCGGTGGCGAGGCCGGTCATGCCGACATAACCGATGACATCGCCTTGCTGCACGTGCGTTCCGACGCGAACATTGCGCGCGAAGCGCGACAGGTGGCCGTAAAGGGTTGAGACCGTGCTGCCGTGGGTGAGTACGACGGCATTGCCGTAGCCGCCGCGACGCCCTGCAAAGCTGACGCGGCCATCGCCCGCGGCGTGTACCGGCGTGCCCGTCGGAGCCGCATAGTCGGTGCCCATGTGGCCGCGAATCAGATTCAAGATCGGATGCTGGCGGCGCGGATTGAATGCCGAACTCACGCGCGTGAAATCGACCGGTGCGCGCAAGAACGCCTTGCGCATGGCCAGGCCGGTTGGCGTGTAGTAGCCGGCGTTGCCGCTGTCGGATACGAACCGGACGGCGCGATACACCTTGCCGTTGTTGACGAATTCGGCCGCCAATACTTCGCCGTCGCGAAGATATTTTCCATCTTGGTAGATCTGCTCGTACACCGCGGTGAATCGATCTCCCTCGCGGATATCGAGCACGAAGTCGATGTCCCAAGCGAACACGTTCGCGAGTTTCAGCGCTATGGCATCCGAGATCTCGGCGGCGCCGGCAGCCTGAAACAGTGAGGAGTCGATGGTGGCGGCGGCAGTGCGCACACGCGTTTCAACCGGGTTGTCGATCATCTTCGCTTCGAACCCGGAAGCCTGGCGTACGACATCCAGGGTTTGCGTCTCGCTGACCTTGCGGGTGAGTTCCTGGATGTCCCCGGCCGCGTGCGTCACTTTGATGGCATC
>DATHFW010000207.1:0-7827 GCA_035317945.1 Steroidobacteraceae bacterium
ACATCGAGCGCCCCGCCCGCGCCTCAGGCGAAGCTGACCCGCCGCCGCAATGACAAATCCAAGCCGCGCACGGGTGGAACTCCGTAGACGACGGCGGTATGCTCGCTCCATAAAGCCGGTCAACGGCGTGGGACGAAAGACGTTAGCGTCTTTATCGTCCTTAAAGCAAAATGGTAGCGGTCATGAATCAACGCAAGTGGGTAATCGCAGCATTGGCCTTCGGCCTGTTCGCCGGCGTCCTGCCCGGGTGTGTGGTCGTTCCCGATCAGGGTCACTATGCCGGCGGTGTCGTGATGGTGGCGCCGCCGCCGCCGCGAGTCGAGGTCATCGGCGTCGCGCCGACGCCGGGCTGGGTGTGGATCGGGGGCTATTGGAATTGGGTCGGCGGCCGTCATGAGTGGGTCGGCGGTCATTGGGTGGCCGGGCGGCCCGGACGTCATTGGGTCGCGCATTCCTGGGTACGCCAGGGCGATGGTTGGCGCATGAGGCCGGGCCACTGGGAGCGCGGCTAGGGCCTCGCAGCCGGGGCTACTGGCGAGAGGCGGGCCAAGACAGGGTCCTCTGGAACTCTCGGAGTTTTTTGCCGCCGCCGGCATCGAACCAATGCTCGATCAGGCGGAAGGAAATCGACACGTTCGGCGGTACGATCGGCCGGCCGGACGCCAAATCTTCGCGCGTAAACCATTGCGCGTCCTCCAGCTCATCATCGCGCCGTTGGATCTGCGTCGTCAGCGCGTGCGCCGTGAATCCCAGCATCAGTGACGAGGGAAAGGGCCAGGGCTGCGAGGAATGATATTGGATGCGATCGACGTCGATGCCGGTCTCTTCGAAAACCTCGCGCGCCACGGCATCCTCGAGGGATTCCCCGGGTTCGACAAAACCGGCAATGGTGGAATAGCGCCCGACGGGCCACGCAGCTTGGCGTCCCAGTAAGGCGCGCTCGCCGTCGCTCACCAAAACGATGATGGCCGGATCGATGCGTGGAAATTGCTCGTGGCGGCATGCCGGGTTCGTGCATATCAGAACATGCCCGCCTTTGGCAGCCAGCGTGGGCGCGCCGCACGTGCCGCAAAAACGGTGCCGGGCTCGCCAGGAAACCATGCCGCGCGCGTATCCCAACAGGCCCGCATCCTCGGCCGGCAAAATCGAGGCCAGCATGCGCAAATCCTCCCAGCGAGTGCCGGCTTCAAGCTGCGGCGGCTCGAGCGCTTCGAGTTCGTAAGCAAAAACTTCCGAATCGAGGAACCGCCCCAGAAGAATCAGTTCGTTGTCGTTGCGCCGCTCTTCGGGAATTGCGGATAGCTTGAGGAGCGCCGCGCGCGGTGCTTCGCCCTCGACGATTAGATTGCGCGAATTCCAAACGGGCAGGGCGCGGCTGCGTTCATCAGCCAGAGCGTTTGCGAACCATGCCGGATCCTTGCGCAAATGAGCGGCGCGGTCCAGATAGGGACCGGCCAGAATATTCCTTGGCTGCATCCTTCGGATTCTAGCAGGGGGCGCACTCAATAGCGCCGTCGCAATTGCCGCAATCAAGCCTGTGCTTTGCCAGCAGGTCCCGCACGCGCACGCCGCCGCATACGGCGCAGCGTGCAATCCCGACTTCATCGTGCCGCGCCAGAGCCAGCAACAGAAACCACGCGTGTTCGAACGAAATGCCGGCCGGTTCATGCATTTCCAGATAGGCCTCGTACGCGCGGCAGAGCAGCGCACCCGATTCGAGCGATCCCACGCGATAGCGCGGCTCGACACCGCGATCGTTGCCATGGACCAGTCCGTACATGACAAACAGGCTGGCGAGCTGCGCGGCTTGAAAATTGAGCTCGGGGTTGCGGAAGAAAAATGCCGCCTGGCGCGGCGACTTGCCGCGATGGCGCAGCACCGCGCGCGGCGCATTCTCCAAAACATAACTGCGGTACAGCTTGCGTATTCGATCGTCGCTCAAGCCGGTCCATTGGCGGATGGTGAAGGTGCGGGCTTCGTGGCGGATCAGCCGCAGCGCAAGATCGAATTTCTGCCGGTCTCTCGTATAGCGGTCGTCGGATACTCTCATGGTCGCCCCCCGTTGCAATTCACGTGATTTCGGGTCAAAAAGAATTTGACAGAAATTAATCACAAAGTTAGGTTGCATGCCAAGGGGTTTTTGCGCGATTTTGCCGCTGCCTTTATGGCGAAATGCGAACGGAGGCGATCATGCAGCACACATTCATCGGCGATTGGGCGCAGCAGCCGCACTTGTCGGCCGAACATCGCAGCTCGATGCATGGCCTGAACCGCCGCTTTCTCGATTTGGCCGGCGAGGGCGTCGTCGCGCCCGGATTGGGGGCGCAAGTCGCGCCTCTATCGCCCTCGCAGCGGACGGCGGCGGCGGATTGTCCCTACGCATTGTTCGACCTGCGCTTTCAGGACGACGCTCATTGGAGAAGCCGCCTGCAGACTACCGGGATCTGGCGGATCGCCGACGCGCCCGACGTCGATCAAGACACCGTCGATTTCGTACGGCTGGCGCTCTTCTACACCTGGCACCTTGCATCGAGCGCAGGCCTCGCCGCCCATCTGCAGCTGGGCATGCACGCCGACACGGCGGATGCCTTTCGGCGCGTCTCGGTCGATGCCCTGCCGGCGCTGGCGCTAAGCGAAGCGCCCAATCTCACCCCGCGATGGAGCAAGTGCCATGCCTATTGGAGCGCCCTGATCAAGGCGGCGGCGCGGCCCGACCCCGCCGCACTGCGCCGCGTTCAGCTGTCCGGTCTGCAGCTTGCCGCCGCGGTTCAATTGCCAAGCGAGCCTCGCGGGGTTTAGTCTAGCCGGCTCTTATGCATGCCCTAGTCCTCCGACAGCTCACCAAGGTATACAAAAACGGCATCAAAGCGCTCAAGGCAATCGACCTCGAGGTCGATGAGGGCGATTTTTTTGCTCTCCTGGGGCCCAACGGCGCCGGCAAGACCACCGCCATCGGCATCACCACGTCGCTGGTCAACAAAACCAGCGGTGTGGTCGAAGTGTTCGGTCACGACATCGACAAGGAGTTGGAAGCGGCCAAGTCCTGCATAGGTTTGGTGCCGCAGGAAATTAATTTCAACATGTTCGAGACCCCCTTCACCATCGTGGTGAATCAAGCGGGGTTCTACGGCATACCCCGGCCGCTCGCCAAGCAACGCGCGGAGAAATATCTCAAGCAGCTGCAGCTCTGGGACCGGCGCAATTCGATCGCACGCGCATTGTCCGGCGGCATGAAGCGCCGGCTGATGATTGCGCGCGCCCTGATGCACGAGCCACGGCTGTTGATTTTGGACGAGCCCACCGCGGGCGTCGATATCGAAATCCGCCGCTCGATGTGGGAATTCTTGCGCAACATCAACGAGCAGGGTACGACCATCATTCTGACCACCCACTATCTCGAAGAGGCCGAGAATCTGTGCCGCAACATCGCCATCATCGAGGGCGGCAACATCATAGAGCGCGACAGCATGGCGAATGTACTGCGCAAGCTGCAGACCGAGGTGTTCGTGTTCAACCTGCGCGATTCGCGCAGCGTGGCGCCGCAGCTCGACGGATTCACGGCCATGCTGTCCGACGATCACACCTTGGAAATCGAGATGTCGAAAACGCAAAGCTTGAACGACATTTTCGCGCAGCTCTCGGCGCAAGGAATCGCCGTCAACAGCATGCGCAACAAGGTCAATCGGCTCGAGGAATTGTTCATCCGCCTGGTCGACGGCAGCGTCAAGACCGCCGCCGCCAAGGCCTCCTGATGTCCGAATCGCGCGCGGCAACCGATTGGATCGGTTTCAAGACCATCATTATCCGGGAATTCAGCCGCATCGTGCGCATCTGGGGGCAGACCATCGTACCGCCCGCGGTAACCGCCACGCTGTACTTCGTCATTTTCGGCAGCTTGATCGGCAGGCGCGTCGGCCAGGTCGGCGGCTACGATTACATGCAGTTCATGGCCCCCGGCATCATCATGATGAACGTGATCCAGACTTCTTATGGCAACGTGGTGTCATCGTTCTTTGGTGCAAAATTCGGCAAGCACATCGAGGAGCTGTTGGTGTCGCCTCTGCCGAACTGGCTCATCGTCGCCGGCTACACCATGGGCGGGGTGCTGCGCGGCGTTCTGGTCGGATCCGTGGTGACCATCATTTCGCTGTTCTTTACACATTTGTCCATTACGCACGTGCCGGCCATCATCACAGCGGCCTTCCTGACCAGTTTCATTTTCGCCCTGGGCGGATTCATCAATGCACTGTTCGCGAAGAATTTCGACCAAATTTCCTGGTTCCCAACCTTCGTGCTGACGCCGCTCACTTATTTGGGGGGCGTGTTTTATTCGGTCACCATGCTGCCGAACTGGGCGCATGTTGCCTCGCATGCCAATCCGATCTTGTACATGGTGAGCGCATTTCGCTTTGGGTTTCTCGGCACCACGGACGTTGATTTGCGTTTGGCCTATGCCATCATGATTTCCGCCGCCGCCGTGATGTTTGCACTGGCGGTAACCCTGTTGAACCGCGGCACCGGCATCCGCGAATAGAGGAGAGTCAATTGTCATCTACGATTCCGCGGGTCTTAAGCGCGCTCATCGCCGCCATCGCGGCCTTGAGTGCCGCCGGGGTGGTTACGGCCGATGCGCCTGGGGGCGCGAACGATCTTGAAGGGTTTTCGAGCGGTGCCGCGGCTGCCCAAATACGCTTGGAACAGCGTTTCGATGCCGACCTGTCGGCGGCGGACCTGCGCGCCTGGTTGCAGCAAATGTCTTCCGCGCCGAACCACGTGGGCTCGGCGCATGACAAGGCCAATGCGGAGTTTCAACTCGCGAAGTTTCGCGAGTGGGGCTGGGATGCCTCGATCGAAACTTTCTCCGTGCTGTACCCGACACCCCGCGAGGTGTCGGTGGAACTCGTCGCACCCACGCATTTCAAGGCGCTATTGAGCGAACCGCCCATCGACGGCGACAGCACGTCGACGCAAACGAAGGACGAACTGCCTCCTTACAACGTGTACGGCGCCGACGGCGACGTCACCGCGGAACTGATCTACGTGAATCAGGGCATGCCGGACGATTACAAGGAACTGGAGCGCGCGGGAATCAGCGTCAAGGGCAAAATAGCGTTGACGCGGTATGGCGGCGGCTGGCGCGGCCTCAAGCCCAAGTTGGCCTATGAACATGGCGCGGTGGGCTGCCTCATATACTCCGACCCACGCGATGATGGTTACGGTGCAGGCGATACCTATCCGAAAGGCGGCTTTCGCCCGCGCGATGCCGTACAGCGCGGCTCGGTGCAGGACCTGACCCTGTACAGCGGCGATCCGCTGACTCCCGGCGTGGGGGCGGTGCCCGGCGCAAAGCGCCTCGCGCTCAAAGATGCCAAGACCTTGTTGAAAATTCCGGTGCTGCCCATTTCCTACGCAGATGCCGAGCCCTTGCTCGCAGCGTTGGGCGGTCGCGTCGTGCCGGCCTCGTGGCGCGGCGGATTGCCGCTGACCTACCACATAGGTCCGGGTCCGGCCCAGGTGCATATGAAGGTCCTGTCGGATTGGAATCAGAAGCCGATTTACGATGTGGTCGCGAAGATCAAGGGCAGCGATGAGCCTGACCGATGGATCATTCGCGGCAACCATCATGATGGATGGGTGTTCGGCGCCATGGATCCGCTGGCGGGTCAGGTGGCGCTCATGGCCGAAGCCAAATCGATCGGCAAATTGGTGAAGGAAGGCTGGCGTCCGCGCCGCACACTGGTTTACTCGAGCTGGGACGGCGAAGAGCCGGGCCTGCTGGGCTCCACCGAATGGGCCGAACAACATGCCGCGGAACTCAAGGTCAAGGCCGTGATGTATGTCAATTCCGACACCAATGGCCGGGGCTTTTTGCAGGCGGAAGGCAGCCACG
This sequence comes from Steroidobacteraceae bacterium, assembly GCA_035317945.1. Taxonomy (GTDB): domain Bacteria; phylum Pseudomonadota; class Gammaproteobacteria; order Steroidobacterales; family Steroidobacteraceae; genus Bog-1198. The sequence continues at coordinate 5,891 of DATHFW010000207.1, forward strand.
CCTTGCAGCATTTCTTGAGCGAAGCGGCGCGCGATGTGAAGGATCCGGAAACCGGCGCCAGCGTGCTCGCGCGTGCGCTGGCGCACCGGCGAGTCTCGGCTTACGACTCGGCGGGTTCCGGCGATTCCGCGGCGCGAGCCGGTGCGAACGGAGACTTGGCGCTCGGCGCATTGGGATCAGGTTCGGACTACACGCCTTTCTTGCAACATTTGGGCATCAACTCCGTCAATCTTGGGTTCGAAGGCGAATCGCAGTACGGTGTCTACCACTCGGCCTATGATTCATTCGATCACTATCGCCGTTTTGTCGACCCGAGCTTCGAGTACGGAGTGGCGCTGGCCAAGGTGGCGGGCCGGATCATGCTGCGAGCCGCGCAGGCGCAATTGATTCCGGCGCACGAAAGCGATTTTGCGGCCTCGATCGCAGGATACGACGAGGAGCTGCACAAACTTGCCGACGGCATGCGCAGCAAGACCCGGGAACTTGCCAAGCTGCAGGATGACGAATCCTACAAGCTGACGGCCAATCCCGACTACCCGAAGTCGCCGCCGCCGCGCGTCGCCGACGTGCCGTACCTTAACTTCGCCGAACTCGATAATGCCGTGGCCAAACTTGAACAAAGCGCCAAGGCATTCGACCAGGAATATGCGCGCCTCGATGCGGCTGGTGATGCGGCCGGCGGCAGCGCCGCGCGCGAGCGCGTGAATTCGAGCCTCACGATTCTGGAGCAAAATCTGACGGATTCGCAGGGTTTGCCCGGTCGCGAGTGGTACCAGCACATGATCTATGCGCCGGGGCTGCATACCGGGTACGGCGTCAAGACTTTGCCGGGAATTCGCGAGGCGATCGAGGAGCGGCGTTGGGATGAGGCCAATCAATATATAGGGGTGGTCTCCCGCGCTCTCAACAACTACAGTGCTCGGATGGACCGCGCCATCGCGGCACCGTAGACTGCGGTAGCTAATTTTAAGGAGTGGGTAATGACCGAAGAAAAGCAGCAAAAATTCACGGCCAAGGTGCGCCGCGGTTTGGTGTGGGTACATACCGTTGCGGCCGCCGAGCTCGCCAAGAAGAAGGCGGAGGCCACGGGTGTGAGAATCGAAGGATTCACGGCCAGTGAACTCGCCGACGTTGAATCCGCGTTGACCTGGATTGCCCAGAATAAGGAATCGCAGAGCGCGGATCCCGCGTAAGTTTGCGCAGGTCCGCCTCCAGCCCAACGCCCAAGCGCAAGGCTTGAGGCCGAAGACGCACGGTTGCGCGTCGCGGATACGCGACGGGCATGACGGCGATGGGGCGATGACCAGCGCATTAAAGGACTGCGCTACACTAATCCCATGGCCCGCAAAAGCGCATTGGTGGTCGACGACTCCAAGTCAGCTCGCGTCATTTTGAGCCGCATGCTCGAGAAGTACGACATCGAGGTCGACATGGCCGAGTCGGCCGAGCAGGCGATTGAATATTTAAAAAGCAATCGTCCCGATGCGATTTTCATGGACCATCTCATGCCCGGGATGGATGGCCTGCAGGCGGTGAAAGCGATCAAGGGAAATCCCCAGACCGCCATGATCCCGATCATGATGTACACCTCGCAAGAGGGCGAACTGTACGTCGGTCAGGCGCGCGCCCTCGGCGCGATGGGCGTGTTGCCGAAACAGGTTCGGCCCGTCGATGTGTCGAAAGTATTGTACGAGTTGCATTTATTGCCGGATCGCCGCGATGCGGCGGAGCCCGCGCTGCAGCCGGTGGAACTGGACTCCGGCATCGCCGTCGAAAGGCCCGCGTCGCGGCCCGCTGCGGGAAGCGGCGCAGTTGATTGGGGGCGCCGGGTTGAAACGGCGGTGAAGGACCAAGCCGTGGACATTCGCCGCTTCATCGTCGCCAGCCTCGACAGCTTCTCGACCCGCATCATCAGCGATGTTCGCAATGCCATGCCG
>DATHFW010000208.1:0-15471 GCA_035317945.1 Steroidobacteraceae bacterium
CACGACAATGGCGGCCAGCACCGCCGCGGCTACAAGGTATGGGTGATGGCCAATGAACTCTAACAATCGCTGCATGCGGCTCGCACAATGGGGTTTTTGGGCGCGCAAGTATAGCAGCGGGCACAAGGCTTGTATGCTTGCACCAGGATGAATGCCCTGCTATGAATCGACGCCATCAATGGCTCCGCTTGAGTGCGGTCCTGACCTTCGCGCTGTGCGCGAGCGGCCGGGGCGCCGTCACCGAACCGGCGGATTCGGCGAACGCGGACGCTGCGAAAGCCAAACTTGCGGCGGTGCGCGCGCGAATTACCGAACTCACCAATCGAATGGGCTCGCAGCTGGCGCAACGCGACTCCATAAGCGCACGCGTGCGCGAAACCGAACTGGTTATTGCCGCGAAACGTCAGCGCGTGGAAGAGCTGCACGCTGCGGTGGCGGTTGCGGAGCGGCGCCGCTCGGACTTGCGCGCTGAACAATCGCGCAACCAAAACGCGCTGCAATCAGAACGAGCGTCGCTCGCGAACCAGGCGCTGGCCGCGTACATGATCGGCCGTCGGGAGGAATTGAAGCTGCTCTTGAACCAGAGCAATCCTGCGAGCCTGGGACGGACGCTTGCTTACTACGGCTACTTCGCCGAACAGCGCACCCAGAAGATCAGGTCTATTGAGGACGACGAAAAGAAACTGCAGCAATTGGTCGTGGAAATCGAGCGGCAAACGCAAGAATTGCAGACGCTGGAGGACGATGCCACGAAGGAGATTGCCGGACTGCAGCACGCGCGCGCGGAACGCGCCGTCGCCGTCGCGGCGCTGACGAAAAAACTGGCGAGCGGCAATCAGGAACTTGGGAATTTGAGGCGCGAAGAGCAGGCGGTCGAAACGCTGGTGACGGACCTCGCCCGCATGCTGCAGGACTTTCCGGTCGATCCCTCACAGAGCTTCGATCGCATGCGCGGCAAACTGCCGTGGCCGGTACTCGGCCGCTTGAGCACGCGCTACCAGGCACCGCGCGACAACTCAGCCGGCGGTGTACGTTGGAACGGTGTGATGATCGATACGACGCGCGGAGCGAAGGTACGGGCCCCTTTCTTCGGCCGCGTGGTCTATGCGGACTGGCTTCAGGGCCTGGGGCTGTTGATGATCATCGGTCACAGCGGCGGCTACATGACCCTGTATGGTCACGCCGAGGTGCTCTATAAATCCGTGGGAGACTCGGTCGCACCTGGAGACGTGATCGCCGCCTTGAGCGACACCGAGGGCGCCAGTCCGCAGCTTTATTTCGAAATACGTGAAGGGCGTAAGACTGTCGATCCCAAGGCCTGGCTGAAGACAAACCCTTAAGGGCGCGGCGCCGGCGTCAATTTGACACTGTCCATAGCGGCTGGCGGTGAATCGCCGCCGCACGTATGCTTCCGGTTCTTATGAGCAAAAAATCCGGAAATACTTTACTGCTGGCCGTCGGCATCGCCGTCGGCCTGTCGCTTGGGCTGGCGCGCGGCGTCCTGGCGGACAAACCGGCCGCTCTCGGCACCGATCTGCCCTGGCAGGACGCCCGCATGCTGGCCGCTGTGCTGGAGCGGGTGAAACATGATTATGTGAATCCCGTGGACGATCATCAGCTGCTGCAGGCGGCGATTCGCGGGATGGTAGCCTCGCTCGATCCTTATTCTGCATATCTGGATGGCGACGAATACGACGAGGTGAAGATCAGTAGTTCGGGCCGCTATTCGGGTGTCGGCATCGAGTTGTCGATCGAGGATGAGCAGGTCATTGTCATCGCACCTTTTGAAGGTTCGCCCGCGGCAGTGGCGGGAATTCGCTCGGGCGACGTCATTGTGACGATCGACGGAATGCCCGTGAATACCAGCACATTGGCGGATACCATTGGCCGCATGCGCGGCGCCGAAGGGACCTCGGTCAAGATAGGCGTCATGCGCGAGGGCCACCCGGAGCCGATGCTGTTCACGCTGAAGCGTTCGCGCGTCGAACTGCATAGCGTCAGGGCGGAGATGCTGGAGTCCGGTTACGCGTATGCGCGAATCTCTCAATTCAGCGAAACCACCGGCGATGACTTGAATGCGGCACTGAAGAATCTGCGCAAACACAATGGCGCGCCGCTCAAAGGTCTCGTGCTCGATATGCGCGACAACCCGGGCGGAGTCCTCGAAGCGGCGGTATCGGTTGCCGACACGTTTCTCGACAGCGGCGTCATTGTGACCGCCAAGGGGAGGACGCCCGACTCCAAATTCGAAATGAGTGCGACGCCGGGCGACGCGTTGAATGGCGCGCCCATCGTGGTGCTGGTCAACGGCGGTTCGGCGTCGGCGGCGGAGATTGTCGCGGGTGCACTGAAGGATCAGCACCGCGCGAAACTCATGGGGCGCACGACATTTGGCAAGGGTTCGGTGCAGACGATCATTCCGCTGTCCGACGATCGCGCCGTCAAGCTGACCACCTCGCTCTATTACACGCCATCCGGCGTGTCCATCAATCACCGCGGTATTGCACCCGACATCGAGTTGGAGCGCGATCCGAAACCGCCGGCGATTCCGCCGCCTGCGGAAGCGCCGCTGCTGCAGCGTGATCCTGACATCAAGCGTGCGCTCGATGAATTGAAAGCATCGCCCTCGACCCGCCCCGGCGCTGTGACGGCTGCGGCGCAGCATTGAGTAATGCGCAGCACGCGTTCCATCGAGATACTGTGTTTGGCACTCGCTGCCCTGGTGCTCATTTGGTCCGGCGCGTTGGCGGCTCAGGTGTGGCCGGTGATTGGACTGCTGGCAGCATTCGCGCTGGCCATCGTTGGATTTCGCGGCCGCGGCTTTCTGCCGGGGCGCAGCCGTACCAAGCTGCTGATCGAGTCCTGGTCGATGGTGATCTTCATCACCTGCGTACTGTGGTTTACGGGCAAGGGCGGCAGCCCGCTGTTCAATCTGTACTTGTTGCCGATTATCTTGAGCGCGCTGACCTTGGGCCGCGTGGTAACGCTGCTGCAAGTGGCGGCGATCGCGATTTGCCATTTCCTGTTGGCGATGACGACGCCCGGTCTGGATGTGATCTCGCTGCTCTATGCCAGCCAAGTGGTCGGGCAGGTGGCGCCGATTCTGCTGGTGGCCTATTTGACCACCACCTTGTCGGCGGACATTACCGAGGCTCGCGAGCGCATCGAGAATCTGGCGCAGAACGATTCGTTGACCGGCCTTTACAACGTACGCATGTTCAACGAGTTATGGCAGCGCGAGCACGACGCGTGCGAGCGCAACCGCACGGTGTATGCGCTGCTGATGATCGATATGGACGAGCTCAAGGAAATCAACTACGTCTTCGGCCATGAGGCCGGGAACAGCGCCATCACACTGGTGGCGCAGTGCTTGCAAAGAAGCATTCGCGCTACGGATCATGCTGCCCGATTCGGCGGCGACGAGTTTGCGGTACTGCTGCCGGGTGCCTCGCCCGAGGTCGCCGAGGCCGTGATCAAGCGCGTACGCCACAACGTCTATAAAACGACGCTCGATCTGCGCTCACGCATGATTCGCTGCAGCGTCAGCATCGGCGTGGTCAATTACCCCAAGGACTCGAAGGACATGCGCGAGCTGCGCAGCCTTGCCGACGACAGGATGTATCGCGACAAAGAGTTGCGGCGTAATCCCAGCGCGGAAGCAAATGCTTGAATGTTTGGAAGCAAACACCTGAATGTGCTGGACTTCTGTAGAAATATAGGCAAAGTTAGGCCTACATCACGCCGGGGCGTGATTAACATATGGTCAGCTAGTCTTTATATCTTCATGTCGAGAGAGGGTTAATGCGGTCAATTAATCGAACGTCGCCACCGGCAGCAGGGCGGCTTCCCATCCGAGCATTAGCCAGTCTTTTCCTGGGTTTTCTGGCACTTCAGGCAACTGCCAAGAACACCGGCGAGCCCAAACTGAAGTCCAGTTCCGTGCTCATCGTCGACCAAAGAGACTCCACCGTACTCTATTCCCGTAATTCGGACGTCGCCGCGCCCATCGCCTCCATCACCAAGCTGATGACTGCCCTGGTGGTTTTGGACGCCAAACAATCGTTGGATGAGCCCATCCAAATCACTGATGCCGACCGCGATTTCCCGAAATCATCGTTTTCCCGCCTGACCGTGGGCACCACTTTGTCGCGGGGCGACCTGATGCATCTCGCCCTGATGTCCTCCGAGAATCGTGCCGCGCACGCGTTGGGGAACAACTATCCCGGCGGCATGCCCGCCATGGTGGCTGCGATGAATGCGAAGGCCAAGGCCTTGGGCATGACCAATGCGCACTTCGTCGATCCCACCGGACTGTCGAGCCAAAACGTCGCAAGCCCGGAGGATTTGTCCAAACTGGTGATTGCGGCATCGAAAAATCGCACGATTCGCGAGTATTCGACCGATCAGAAACATACGGTGCGAGTGCGCAAGCACATGGTGGAGTTTCGCAACACCGACAATTTGGTGGCGAATCCGGCCTGGAACATCATCGTGCAGAAGACCGGCTATATCGCAGAGGCCGGCAAGTGCCTGGTGATGGCGGCCGTCATCGAGGGCCGCTCCGTGGTCATCGTGCTGCTGGATTCCTTCGGCAAGTACACCCGGGTTGCCGATGCCCAGCGGGTCAAGACCTGGATGGAAAGCGCCCCGAACCGACACTTCCAGGCCGAGATCCGCTAACCTTTAGATCGCATTTCAACCCCGAAACTGGCCATCACCCGTTCAATGGGTGACGAGTCAGTATCATTCCAATTACGCCACAGCGGCGGCCGGAGATGGGTATGCGATTACCACTACTTTTCGTGGCATGCTCGGCGTGCCTTTTGGCCACTTCGGCATGGGCTGCTGACCGAGCCCTGTCGGTCACGATTTATGCCGATAATCTGGCGCTGGTTCAGGACCGGCGCGACATCGACGTCAAGGAAGGCCGCCAGCGCATCGAATTTCAAGACGTATCCGGGCAAATCCGGCCGGAAACCGTGTCGCTGGCAGCCGCCGACATCAGCATCATTGAGCAGAATTTCGACTTCGATCTGCTCACGCCCGCCAAATTGATGGAAAAGGCCGTCGGCCAAGAAATCACCATCGTGCGCGTGAATCCGGCTACCGGAGCGGAAACACGCGAGCAAGCACAGGTGCTTGCCACCAATGGCGGCGTGGTCTTGAAGATCGGCCAGCGTATCGAGGTGCTGCGCGACGACGGCCTGCCGGTGCGCGTGATCTTCAGCAAGGTGCCCGACAATCTTCGAGCGCGGCCAACCCTGTCGGTGAGCATCATCGGCGCGCGCGCCGGAACGCGGCGCGCGACCTTGAGCTATCTCACGCCCGGACTGGGCTGGAAGGCAGATTACGTCGCGCTCTACAACGAGAGCGACTCCAAAATAGACGTGCAGGGCTGGGTGACGCTGACGAATTCCAGCGGTACCGCCTATGACAATGCGCAAACGCTGTTGGTCGCCGGTTCGCCGAGTCAGGCGGACGGCGGCGCGGTCAACAATTACCGGCCGCCCCCACGCCGTTCGACTCTGCAGGTGCCGGGTACGGAGAGCGGCAACCGCGAGCGATTGGGCGACTACTACCTGTACCCGCTCGCCGAGCGGACCACCATCGCGAACTTACAGACCAAGCAGGTCAGCTTCCTCGATGTGCATGGCGTGCCCGCGCAGCACGGCTACGAATTCCGCAACCGCTGGCTGGGGACTGCCGAAACGCCGGTGAGCGCCAAGAGCATCTACAGCTTTTCAACCAGCGCGCATGCGGGACTGGGCGATCAATTGCCGGCCGGTATTTTGCGCTTCTACATGCGCGACAAACGCGGCGATCCACAGTTCATCGGCGAAAGCCGCATCGATCACACGCCGATGGGTTCGACGCTGTCGCTGGCAACCGGCGATGCCTTCGACGTCAAAGTGCATGCCGTCGTCGAAAAGCGCACCCGCATCGCGACCTTCGATTGGCAGACCGACATGCGCTACGAGCTGACCAATGCGCTGCCGCGCAGCGTCGTCGTGAAACTGCGCCAGGAAGGGCTGTGGGGCGATTCGAGCATCAAGGCCGAGAGTCAAAAGAGCACCAGGTCCAGTGCTGAAGCAGCCGAGTGGGCCGTGACGGTGCCCGCGAACGGCAAGGCGACTCTCACGGCCAGCTTCGAAACGCGGTACTAGCGCCGCCATGCGCGCGACGCCGCGTGTCTGCGCGATGCTGGGGCTGGTGATCGGCGCCACGTCCCAGGCCGCGTCTGTTCTCGCCGCCGAGATTTTGGCGGAGCCACCCTCGGATCTCATCGTGACCGTGTATCGCGCGCCCTATCGCAGTTCCGGTTCGATCAGTCTGAACGACTTGGGCGGTTTCGCACTGGTCACGGAGACGCGTATCGTGAGACTGCCCGCCGGAACGAGCCGCCTGCGCTTCGAGGGCGTTGCCGATGGCATCGAGCCGGCCAGCGCCATCATCACCGGCTTTGCGGGCGGGGTGATCGAAAAGAACCGCGATGCGAGATTGTTGAGCCCGGCCGCGCTGGTTGCCGCAACTCTGGGAAAGCCGGTGGAATTGCTGCGCACGATCCGCAAGACCGGCAAGACCGAACGATTGGCCGGTACTCTGCTGTCCGATGCGGGCGGAGGCGTGGTGCTTAAAACTGAGCAAGGCATCGAGGCGTTGCGGTGTTCGGGCTTGCCGGAAACCTTTAGTTTCGAGCCGGTCTCCGGCTTGTCCGCCCGGCCCACCCTGTCCGTCGAAGTGCGCAGCCCGCGCGCCGAGACCAGACAAGTGACGCTGTCCTACCTGTCGCGCGGATTCGATTGGGCGGCCGACTACACCGCAACTTTGTCGGACGATGGCAAGAGCTTCGACCTCGGGGCCTGGGTCACACTGGCCAATTCGAATGGCGTAGGGTTTCCCTCCGCACACACGCAAGTGGTTGCGGGAAGAATCAATCACGAGGATGGTGAAGTAGACCCGATCGATATTGGGGGTCCCATCTTGGCGCAATGCTGGCCGCGCGGCTCGACCAGCGACATGCCGATGGTTCTTCGTTTCGAGCGAGGCTCGAGTATTGGTTCGATGAAAGCAACTGCACGCATGCCCGCAGCAGCGCCGGCTATGCTGGAGAGCGTGGCGGCTAAAGCGAATAGAGTCACGCAAGAACAGCTCGGCGATTTGAAGCTGTATCGCGTGCCCGAACGCACCACGCTGGCCAGCCGCCAATCAAAGCAGGTGCGCTTGATGGATCGCTTCAGTATCCCGGTCAACACCGTCTATGGCGCGGATGTGGACGTGGAGGAGGATGACGCCGGCTCGACCCCCGCCCACCGGTTGCTTCGAACCAAGAACACGGCCGCGAATCATCTGGGCCTTCCGCTGCCCTCCGGCAGCGTCGCAGTGTTCGGCGCGGTTGGAGGTCAGAGATTGCTCGAGCACGAGTCCGACCTGCGCGATACCGCGGCGGACGAGGAAGTTGAAATCAACATGGGGGAAAGCCCCGACGTTCAAGTAACGGCCAACAAGGAAAAGGTTTCCGTCGACCGGGCGCCGGACATGCTGCCGCTGGTGCCCGGAGTGAGCCTGCGATCGGTAAAAATCGGGGCCGCCAATCGCGTGGCCATCAGCAATGCCCGCGCCGGCGGCATTGAATTCGAGTTGCGGCTGCAGCTCGAGGCGGGTGCGCGCGTGGTCCGCGCCGACCATGCGCTGGGCGCCAAAAACGGCCGACCCATTTTTTTCCTGCATGTTCCCGCCAATGAAACTGTTACGGTGCGATACCAGATCCAACACACCGTCGATCGAATTTTGCGCACTCCTTAGCGGTTGGCGCCGCCGCTGTTAGCTTACAATCGCCGGATGTCGGGAATCCTTAAGCTGGCGGCGGTGCTGCGATGGTGAGAAGTCGCCAGTCGCGGATCAAGAACTACTTCGCCGAAAACAGGCTGTTTACCATTCGCAGCATCGTCGCCGGGGTCATCGCCACGGTGCTGCTGATCACCGTGGCGAGTCGCCTGTTCTACCTGCAGGTGCTCAAGTACGACTACTACCACAATCTTTCGCAGGGCAACAGCATTCGCACCGAGCCCATCCCGCCCAGCCGCGGCTTGATTCTGGACCGTCACGGCGTGGTACTGGCGGACAATCTGCCGGCCTTCAATGTCGAACTGGTTCGTGAACAAGTCGGCGACAACAAGGCGCTGGACGTCACGCTGGCGCAGTTGGTCAGCATTGGATTACTGCGCAGCGAAGAGGTCGGCAATATCCGCCGCACGGTCCTGCTGCATAAGGTTTACGAGAGCGTGCCGGTCAAGCTGCTGCTGAACGAGGAAGAGATGGCGCGATTCGCGGTGCATCGCTACCAATTCTCGGGCGTGGACATACGTGCGCGGCTGGCGCGCCACTATCCCCTGCGGGAAATGGGTGTTCACGCCATCGGCTATGTGAGCGCGATCAACGAACAGGATTTGAAGCAAATCGACAGCGCGGAATATGCCGGCACCAGCCTGATCGGCAAACTCGGCGTCGAAGGTGCCTACGAGCAGAAGCTGCACGGCAAACCGGGATTCAGAGAATTGGAAGTAAATGCCGCCGGCCGCCCCGTAGACAAGCAGGGTGGCTACGCCTCCGAACTCAAAATTCGCCCGCCGGTCGCGGGAGAGGACTTGATCCTAGGCATGGATGTGCGCGTGCAAAAAGTTGCGGAGGAAGCGCTGGTGGGCAAGCGCGGATCGGTGGTGGCGCTCGATCCGAAAACCGGCGATATCATCGCGCTGGCCAGCACGCCGGGCTTTGATCCGAATGATTTTGTCCGGGGCCTGTCGGTCGCGCAGTACGGCGCGCTGTCGAACAGCATCGATGTGCCGCTGCTCAATCGCGCCCTGCGCGGCGCCTATCCGCCCGGATCGACCGTGAAGCCGCTGTATGCGTTGGCCGCGCAGCACTACGGCATCCTGTCTCCCCAGCAGATTGAGTACTGCCCGGGGTTTTTTACCTTACCGGGCAGCAGCAGCAAGTTTCGCGACGACAAAATTCATGGATCCTTGGATATGCGGCACGCCATATCAGAGTCCTGCGACGTCTACTTCTATCGGCTTGCCGACAAGATGGGCATCGATCGCATGCATGAATTTATGAGCGCCTTTGGCTATGGCGAGTTGACGGGCATCGATATTCCGGGCGAAAAAACCGGCCTGTTTGCTTCGCCTGAATGGAAGCGGCGGGTGTTCAAGCGCAAGGCCGATCAGGTGTGGTTTCCCGGTGAATCCATCAGCATGGGTATCGGCCAGGGCCCGATCACGGTCACGCCGCTGCAGCAGGCTCACTTTGCGGCGGAAATTGCCGAGCGCGGGAAAATCATCGCCTTGCCGCGCCTGGTCGCGGGTACTCGCGCCCCCGGCTCGGCGATCGTCGTGCCACGCAAGTCCAGCTTCGGCAAACCGATCGACCTTGGTACCGAAGATCAGTGGAACGTGATCTTCGACGGCATGGTAGGCGCCGTTACACAACCCGGCGCCACCGCCTACCTCGCCTTTCGCGGCGCGGGCTACAAGCTGGCAGGAAAAACCGGAACTGCCCAAGTAGTAACGGTCAAACAAACCGAAAGCACCAAGCGCCTGGATGCTGATGTGCGAAAGCGCGAACACGCGTGGTTCATTGCATTCGCGCCGGTCGATGATCCGAAGATTGCGATATCCGTGTTGATTGAAAACGGCGGTTTCGGCGGTTCGACCGCAGGCCCCATTGCACGCAAGGTGCTCGACACGTATTTATTGGCGGATGATGGCGCTGCCTCTGCGCAAAAAACTCCCTAAGGCCTCCGCGAGGAGACCGACGTCAGTTCTGTGAGATGGAACTCTTAGGATGGCACTCGATGTCGGTGTGGGCGAAATCATTGCCTTTGAACAGCAGCGAGTCGGCTTGCGCGCGAGCTAGGGCGTAGGCGAAGCAGTCGCCGAAGTTGAGGGCAGCAGGATGGCGGCCTTTGCCGTAGCGGCGAAAGGCTTGGACTGCTAGATGAGCCTGCTCCTCGTCCAGGGGGATGAGGATGATGCGCGCCTTGGCGATGAACAGATCCAGATCGCGTACGCCGTCCGCTCCCAGGCGCGATTCCACAATCATGGAGATTTCGACGAACGATGCCGTGGACAGCAAAACTTGTTCCGCGGCTTCGATGCTCTCGTTGAAGGCGCGCCGCTCGGGCTCGTTTTGCAGAATGGCGAGCAGGGCAGATGACTCGATCACCATCAGCGAGGCAGTCCGTGTTTGTCGTATCCCAAGATCTCGTCGACGCTGCGGTCATCGAGTACCGGAAGACGAGCACAGTGCTGGGCGATTTCGTCGAGCTGGTCGGCGAGACGTCGTTTGGCGCGGGAGTTGCGCAGGCGCTCAAGACGCTCGCGCAGGGATTGCGTCACCGCTTCGGTCTTGGTTTCACCGGTCAGTTTCGCGAGCGCGGCGGCGAGCTCTTCAGTGTGCTTGTTGCGGATATTCAGCGGCATGAATCACCACGTATAGATAATTTGCTACACAGTAACATTGCGATGGCCGGAGGGCAACGGACGTGCTTGGTGGTTTAACGCAGAAATGGCGTGTTTGAAGGACTAACCGGGCATTTTCGCGTCGCGGCCCTCCGGCTAGAACCGCGCAGTGAAATGTACGCCCCAGTTTCTCGGTTCGCCCAGTTGCACGTATAGCTTGTTCGGAAAGTCCGGCGGCTCATCGCCGAAATAAAACCCGCGCACGGTGTAGTTCTTGTCGAGCAGATTGCGGCCCCACAGGTACACCTCCCATCGCGGCGTGTCCCAGCCGACCTTTCCGTTCACCAATCCATAAGCGCTGGATCGCGTATCGTTCGGCGGCAAGTCGTAAAAAAAAGAACCCATGCCGGTGACGTCGAGGCGGACATAGGGTCCGCGCGGGTCGCGCCACGTCGCATTGACGGCCGCTTGCCAGGGGGGCGCGTGCGGCAAGGCTCGATCGGGAAGCGTCACGCCGTTTTGCTCGAACCCGTGGTACTCGCTTCGCAGCAGGCCAAGAGAGCCGCCGAACTCCAGGCTTTTCGCGGCGGCCCAACTGATGGTGCTCTCCAAGCCGTAGTTGAAACCGGATCTCGCGTTGCCGGTGAAGAAAATGAAGGTGTTGGGATCGCTGGGATCCAGCTGTTCGTCGGTCAGCAACTGTTCGTTGTGGCGCACCATGTAGAACAACGAGGTGTCGATGCGCAGCCGGTCATCGATCATTTGAGCTTTGTGGCCGATTTCGAAGTTCAAATCGGATTCAGGACCGAATTGCAGCTGATTGGCCGGCAGTCCGGGACTCAAATTGAAGCCGCTCGCCTTGTAGCCGCGGGCAATGAGCGCATACACATGCTGGCCATCGGCGACTGTGTAATCAATGGAGGCTTGGCCTCCCCAGAGATTGTCGGAGGGACCGAAGTTATTCGCGGTCGTCGGTGCGTCGAGATTGGTGGTGGTGTCATGGTAGCTGCTGGTATGGCGCTCGCCGCGCAAGCCCACTGACCAGCGCGCCCGTTCGCTGAAATTCCCGTCCAACTGCCCATACACGGCGCCGTTGCGCGAGCGATAGGCGCTCGATATCACGCTCAAGCTATCCGAGTTCTGTGTCGCATCGAAGGGATCCACGTAGCCTCCGGCGCTGGTGTCGGTCAGCGATTCGCGCAGCTCAAAGGCATAGATGCCGATGAGCCAGGAGATGCCGTGCGCCGTTTTCGGCGCCGGCGTATCGCTCAAGCGAAGCTCCAAGCTCCGCGTCGAGCGATAGCGCACCTGGTACTCGGTAAAGTCATAGGTGTACGGCGCCCATAACTCAGGATTGCCCCAGTCGCCGTCAAAGCCGTAGTTGACCTTCGTGTCCGCATACGTGGCGATGGTGGTGAGCGTCGCGGGCCCCAATCCTGAGTACGTCGATCGAGCCGAGAGACCCGTGGAATATTGCCGGTCGACGCTCGGGTGGTCTGACTGCGTAGTACGGCTGTTATCGATGGCAAAGGCATCGTAGCCATTGTCGATTTGCGCACGCAGCAAGGTCAGATCGACGCGCCACAAGTCATTCGGTTCGAAGCGCCACTTGCCGCGCACGGTCAGCTCATCGCGATTGTTGGTGTCGCTGCGCCCAAGATAAGCATTGTGATAGAAGCCGTCGCTGGTATACCGCTGCACGGCGAGCCTGAACGCGGAATCCAGCGAGCTCACGGGACCTGTGAGCACCGCGCCATACGAACGCTCGTTGTAGTCTCCGACGTCGAATTCCGCGCGGCCGCCAAACGTGTCGGAAGGGTCGGCGCTTTTCACGTAGATGAGGCCGGCGAGAGCGTTGGCGCCGTACAGCGTGCCCTGAGGACCGTGAAGCACTTCGATGTGATCGACATCGAACAGCGTTGCCGCCGAACCTAAGCCGCTGAAGTCGATATCGTCGATCAGGAATCCAACGGAGGGATTCGGCGCTCCCTGGTATTGCTGCAGCTCGCCGATGCCGCGGATCTGAAAGTACCGGGGCCGCGAAGTATCACCGGCCCAGTTGAGATTGGGCACCAGCGGCAGCACATCCTCGAAATGTTCCTGGCCGGCATCGCGCAACGTCGCGCCCGTCAGCACCGAAGCGCTGCCCGGCAACTCCTGCAGAGAGACCGATCTTAAAGTGGCTGTGACGACGATTTCGTCCAGCGGTTGATCGTTGCTGCCGTCCGAGGCGCTCGCCCCGCCCGCAATCAGCAGAGCAGCAAACAGAATACTCAGCGCGAAATGACGATTACCCATGCTCCCTCCGCCGGTACTAACCGGATCAGGTTCAATGGGTTTGCTGGTGCGCCTTAGGCTGCCAGCATCTCAGGCCCTTAAGGCCACCCCAGCGTTTGTCGAATTATATCTTAACTAAAAAAAAGCGCGCGCACTGCACCGACCAATCCGCCCACGACCAAAATCACCATGGGTAGGAAAGTCATGCCATAGCCCACTTCACGCTTGCCGGGGTCCTTGACGTAGGTGTAGGCATATAGTTCCCGGCCGATCAAATAGACCACACCCAGGGCCGCCGCGACCAAGGGGCTGAAGTAGCGCGAGAACAGGTATATTCCCGGCAAAAAAGCAATCAACTGTTCCAAAGTATTCTGCTGAACGCGGAAAAGGCGCTCGAAAATCTCGTTGCCGGTAATGGCCGGCGCTTTGACGCCGTAGCGTCCCCGGGCTGCGCCGACTCTGAAGCCGAATACAATGAACTGCAGAACTGCGAGCGCAGTCACGATATCGACATAAGCCATGGATCTTGTCCCTCTGTTATTGGATTCTAGCACTCCGTCGCCGGCCGTTTTCCGTCAGGCTACAATATCGTCACGACACGAGGTTCGCTGTCCGCAATGAGTTTACCCCGAAAATCCACCCGAAACGGCACTCGTGGCTATGCCCACTTGGTCGAGATCGATGTGCCCGTCGCCCGTGTTTGGCGAGCATTGACCGAGCCCGGGTTGATTCGCATTTGGTCGGGTCAAGAGTCCGAGATTGATCCGCGCCAAGGCGGCATGTACCGGATCGGCAAGCGCAGCGGCAGCGCTCGGGAAGCACACATTGATATCTTCGATGTGAATCGGCGCCTGCGGCTCATTTATCTTAGCGGCAAAGATTCACCGCCGAGCGACAGCGCCGCGGTGGACGATTTCATCCTGGATACGCGCCGGGGCGAGGGTAAGACCTCGCTGCGTCTACTGGGCTCCGGGATCCCCGAGACGCCGGAGTGGGATCGAAGCTATGCGAGTATCCGCATGGGCTGGGAGCGGTTCATGGCGCGCATCAAGGTGACGCTGGAAAGTCCGCCCGTTCCGAAGAAACCGGCAAAACTGGTACCCAAGGATCCGCCCC
This sequence comes from Steroidobacteraceae bacterium, assembly GCA_035317945.1. Taxonomy (GTDB): domain Bacteria; phylum Pseudomonadota; class Gammaproteobacteria; order Steroidobacterales; family Steroidobacteraceae; genus Bog-1198. Next base: position 13,854 of record DATHFW010000208.1, read on the forward strand.
TCCCCGGGCTTGATTATTAAGGTAGCGCCCCAAGTCGGAGTTGTTATGCTTGTGTCCGCCGGATTGGACAAATCAGGTAAGGAGGGGGCAATGCTTGGGTTCCTCATTCGCGCTGTGTTGGTCGCTCTGGGGCTTTGGCTGGCGACCGACTGGGTTTCCGGTGTTTCCATCGACACGGCTGCCACGCTAATTCTCGCCGGCATCCTGCTCGGCGTGGTGAATTCCATCGTCCGGCCCATTGCCATTTTGCTGACACTGCCGATGACCATACTCACTCTCGGCTTGTTTCTGCTGGTCATCAATGCCGGCATGGTGGCCTTGGTCGCGTGGATGTTGCCGGGCATGCATGTGAGGAGCTTCGGCGCCGCCTTTTGGACCTCGATCCTGGTGAGCTTGGTGAGCTTCGTCGGCTCATGGTTTGTGGGCGGCAGGGGCCGGTTTGAGGTGATCCGAAAGCGCGGTTGACGCGGCGACGGCGCACTGAGGCGACGGCGCTTACTGAGTCTTCGGTTCCGCCAAGGTCTTGGGATCCGTGAGGCTCCCGCCAGGCACCGTCAATATGCTTACACCGATGATGGCGATCGCCATGCCGACGAGCTGCACGCCGGAAAGATGCTCATGCAGTACCAGCCACCCCAAAAGCGCGGCGATCGCGGGGTTGACGTAGCTGTAAGTGCTGACGATGGTGGGCGTGGTGTTCATCGTGAGCCAGCCATAGGCCGTGTAGGCAAGTCCCGAGCTCAAGAACGTCAGGTAGCACAGCGAGATCAGGCCCGGTGCGTTGGGCGGCCAGTGCATCGAATCGCCGCGCGCCAGCGCGAAAGCCAGCAACATCAGTCCCCCCATCAGCATCTGCAGCGCCATGAACATTATCGAACCCAGTTGCGTCGTGATGCTGCGGTAGTACAGCGTGCCCAAGGACCAGGATGCGCACGCCGTCAACACGCCGAGCTGCGCCAGCGATCCTTTCGAGAAGATCGGCCCTTTGGGAACCAGCATCAACATCGCGCCGATGAATCCAATCACCAGCCCTAAGACCGCCAATCGGGTCAGCGGGTGTCCGCGCCGTCCGAACACCCCGAGTCCGGCAATCCAAAATGCGGAAGTGCCATTGAGCAACGCCGCCTCATTGCTCGGCAGATATTGCATGGACCAGGTATTCAAGCCATTGCTGATGAAGACCATGAAAAATCCCGCGATGGTGACGTGCCGCCACTCGATCAGTTGCGTCGGCAGGCGGCTATGCCCATAGAATTCCGCGATCGACGCCAGCAGAACACCGGCCGTGACGAATCGAATGCCGGCAAATAGCGCGGGGGGAAGACTCGCGACGGCGATCTTGGTAAACACAAAAGAAGACCCCCACACCAGGTACACGATGAGGAGGCATAAGAAGACTTTCGTGGAATGACGCGAGTCGCGCAAACTACTTGAGTGGGCGCGGCGTGCCGACGCGGAATACCCAATAGCAAACACCGAACAGCAGCGCTGCAGCAATCCACTGCGCCGCCGGCACGTGATAGCCCAGGGCCAGAATGTCGGGGTTTTTGCTGATCCAGATGCACATCGCGATGAATATGCCCACCAGCGCTTCGCCGGTGATCAGTCCCGCGGCGAA
>DATHFW010000209.1:0-7190 GCA_035317945.1 Steroidobacteraceae bacterium
CCGCTTCAAGCTGGGATCGGTCTTAGGTTACCTGACCGCGGGGATCATCATCGGTCCCGCCAGCTTGGGATTGATCAGCAGCGTCGACGCCACCCAGGATATCGCGCAGTTCGGCATCGTACTCCTGATGTTCGTGATAGGGCTCGAATTGCAGCCCTCGAGACTATGGGTGCTGCGCAAGTCGATTTTCGGCTTGGGGTCGGCGCAGGTCGCGGCCACCGCGGTATGCATCGGCGCGGCCGGCTATTTTCTGTTTGAGCAAACGTGGCAATCCGCCCTGGTCACGGGCTTCGCCCTGTCCATGTCGTCCACGGCGTTGGCATTGCAGCTGCTGGCGGAGCGCGGCCAGCTCAACACCCAGTTCGGCCGGTCCGCATTCAGCATCTTGCTGTTTCAGGACGTCTCGGTAATGCCGGTTTTGGCGTTGCTGCCGCTGCTCGCAGTCGCCTCGGCAAAAACCGCAGGCCTCGGCGGCTGGCTGGTGATCAAGTTCATTGCCGTGTTGGGGACGGTCGTCATCGGCGGCCGCTATGTCTTGCGTCCCATGCTGCGCATCATTGCCGCCTCCGGTGTGGCGGAGGCATTTACGGCCGCGGGCCTTTTGATCGTACTGGGAACCGCGTTGCTGGTGAGCCAAGTCGGTCTGTCGCTGTCTCTGGGTGCCTTCATGGCCGGCGTGCTGCTGGCCGACAGTGAATTCCGTCACGAGCTCGAGGCGGACATCGAGCCTTTCAAAGGCCTGTTATTGGGCCTGTTTTTCATCAGCGTCGGAATGTCGGCAAATCTGGAGCTGGTGCGCGAGAAGCCTTTGCTCATCATCGGTCTGACCATTGGCTTCATGCTGCTCAAGATCGGCATTCTCTGGACAATCGGGCGGGTATCCGGGCTCTCGCCCGCGGCCAGCCGCGGGCTTTCGATCAGCCTGCCCTCCGGCGGCGAATTCGCCTTTGTCCTGTTCGGCCTTGCCGCCGGCCTGAGGATCGTGGACACCGAGACTGCCGAGCTGTTGGTGCTGGTCGTCACTGCCTCGATGATCGTGAGCCCTGTGCTGCTGGCGCTTTACGACGTCACGTTCAAAGCGAGCGAACCGGAGGGCCGTCCGTTCGATACCCCGGTCGAGTTGTATCCGAAGGTCATCATCGCCGGATTCGGCCGGTTCGGCCAGATCGTCGGCCGCATTCTGCTGGCGAGGAAAATCTCTTTCACCGCGCTCGAAGCCAATCAAACCCAAGTGGATTTCCTGCGGCAGTTCGGCAACAAAGTATTTTACGGGGACGCATCGCGGCTGGAATTGCTGCGCGCGGCTCACGCCGAGAATGCCGAGGTCTTCGTGCTGGCGATCGACGATGTCGATGCGTCGGTGAGAACGGCGGAGTTGATCCGCAAGCATTTCCCTAACTTGAAAATCTTTGCGCGGGCGCGCAACCGTCAGCATGCCTTTCGCTTGATGGATTTGGACGTGCGCTTCATCATCCGGGAAACTCTGGTGTCGAGCCTGGAGATGTCGGTGCAGGTGCTCGAATCCTTAGGGTTGTCGAAATCCAACGCCGTGGAAACGGTGCGCCAATTCCGCGCTCACGACGAGGCGACGATGGCCAGGCAACAAGCGGTCAAAGACGATGAAAGCAAGTTTTTGGCGACCACCCGTGAGTCGGCCGAACAGCTACTGCACCTGTTCGAGACCGACACTGATCAACCGGAGGAGTCTGCACCGCGCGGCGTTCTTGAAGCCTCAGGCCGCCGGTGACCGGTCATCATCACTGAGACGAGGTATTAGTGAGGATTCAGCAGAACCGTCGTGTCGAAACTTTCAAAACTCGTCAAGACTCGCCGATACGCATTGTGCATGATGCGCTGCGCATTTTTATCGGCGCGCGCCCCCAACAACATGCGGATCACGACATCGTCCTGCGGGCGCGCCGCGTCTTCGCCCAACAGCTGGTAGGTAAAGCGCGCCAAGCGTTGGCTCATCTCGTTGGCGAACTTGTAGCGAACGGCGTCGCTGCCGTCGCCGTTGCCGACCTTGGCCTCTTCGGCGATTTCACAAATCAAGCGCGTGATGAATCGAGCCTTATCGACGAGCCCTAAGTCGCTGAAGAACTCGATTTCGGATTGAATGTTCATCCGGCGGGGAAAAAGTCGATGGGTTTGGTGGCGGTCAAAGCGGCTACATCCTTGGCGTCAAACTTGAAAAGGCGAATTCGCGCGAGCAGCTTGTTCTCGAATTCCGGTTCCTTGAGTTCCGAGGAAACGATGCGCGCCGCCGTTATATCGCCGGAAGGCGCGATGGTCAGCTCGATGACGACCTTGCCTTGCAGCGCGGGGTTGTCGCGCAGCGCGCGCGCATACAGCGCATCAATGGATCCCTTGTTCTTGGTGAACACCAGCGCAATTTCATCGGCACTGCGAGATGCCCTGCCGCTGCCCCCGGCACGGGTGGCCGCCTGACCCGAGGCGCCGAGATTGGGATCCTTCACTTGCGTGGTGTAGATGCCGCGCAATGAGCCCGAGCCCGACGCGAGTCCGCTGCTGGTGGGGGCACTGATGCCGCCGCTGGTGCCCCCGGCCTTGGAGCTGATGACGTTGCGTGTCACCTGGCTGACATCGCCAGGGTCGGTGGTGTTCTGTTGGTTCTTCTGGAATTTATCCAGATCGATGTTATCGCGCAGCGCCGCAAGATCATCGAGATTGGCCAGCAAACCGCTTTTCGAGGCCTTGATGCGCGGATCGACCGGCTGCGGAGGCGTCGGCGTTTTCGCTATCGGCGCCTTCTCGACCGGCTTCTCCTTCGGCGGAGGCGGCGGTGGCGGCGGCGGCGGCGGCGGTTCCAACACCAGTTGCACCACGCGCTCCGGCAAGGAATCGGTGTTGCTGACCCGCGCGGTTCGCGGCAGGAAGGGCATGATCACCGCGACGATCGTAAACACAATCGCCAGGTTGCGCAGAATGACGCGAAAGCGCCGCTCCGTCTCCTCGGACGGCGCCCACGGCAAATCATAGCGCCGGTAGTAAGGCACGAGGCCTGTGGGAGCGCGGCTGGCAGCAGGATTGAGCGCGGCCACTTTAAGTCGCCGCCCGTTCGCGCTCGACCACGGCAAAGGACACTTTGCCGTATTGAGCTTCGCTGCACGTCAACATGATTTTCTTCAGCACGCTGTAGGGCGTGCTCTTGTCGCCCATGATGGTGACTTCGCGCTTGGCAATTTCCGTTTGCTGCGCGCTGCGGATGCTGCGGTCGTTTTGCGCCATCAGCGCCGTCTTCAGCGGCGCGAAGAAGGGGCCCTGATTGGCAACGACGTCCCGCACGGAGCCTACCAGGACGCCGTCCACGAACACCGAATCCGTGGTGATCATGACGACCACGGCAGAGCTCGGCTTGCGGTCGGAAATGGACTGCGGGATCGAAATATTCTTCGTGTTCGGCAGAATATCCACTTCAGCCGTATGCGCCAGCAGGAACACCACCAAAATCGTCATCATGTCGATGAACGGGATCAGCGCAAAATGATTGGCGCCATGCCGGCGCTGTCGATGCCGTTTGATGCGATAGGAGGTCATATCGGCGCATCCGCAATGGCGATGTCGGGGAATAGCTCCGCTTTGGAAAACGGCGCCACGGGAATTTGATAAATGCGCACGGTGTCCATCACCTGCACCAGCGTGTCGTAGGGCACGGCGGGTCCCGGCAATATGGTGGCATCGGTCATCTCGGGAAACTGCGACTTCACCTGCCGCATGAATTCCGACAAATGATCCAAATCATAGCCGGTGTCGGTATTCGCAATGACCTTGAGCGGTCCTGAATTGCGGTCATTCACGACAAGGTCATTGGGACGAATGATCACCTCGAGCTTCAGGCCCTTCGGCAACTCAACAGGAGCGGTGTTGGTGGCCGGCAGATTGAGCTGGAGGATATTCGTCTTGGAAAACACGGCTGTGAAGATCAAGAAAAATACCAAGATCACCATCATGTCGATCATCGGCACGATGTTCAGGTCATCGCGCCCGTGGTGGTAGCGGGCGTGATTGCGTCGGACGAGGCGCGCAGCTTTTGACTTCATGGGAGAGGACCTGGCGGGGCCTTCGACCTAGATACTGCTGCGGGCTGCCGCGGGAGATCTCACCGACGGCGTGGGCGTCGCGGGTTCGTGAGTCTTGTCCGTTTGACGCTCAGTGATCGAGTTCAAGAACTTGACCGACGCAATCTCCAGACTGTCGATCAGCGCGGTGGTTTTGGACTCGAGAAACATGTGCGACAGCAGCAGCGTGATGGCGACGAACAATCCCGATGCGGTGTTGTTCATCGCAACCGAAATCGCCGCGGCCAGCAAGCTGGCCTTCTCGGCCGGATTGGCGGTTGCCACGGCGCTGAAGGCGCCGATCAGGCCGGTGATGGTGCCGAGCAACCCGATCAACAAGCCGACGTTCGCCAGAGACGACAAGTAGTGCGTGCGCTTTTCGATTCGGGGGATCACTTCCAGCAGACTCTCATCCATGGCCTTCTCGATGTCATCGCGCCGGCGGGCGCTGGCGACTCGTGCGACACCGTAGTTCAGGATGGTGGCGATCGAGGCCTTTGAGTTGTGCGTAAGCCCGACCACTTGCTTGAAGTTTCCGGCGCTCAACGCCGGCACCAGCGCATCCCAAAGGCTGCGATTGCGGATGGTTTCGCGCGTCAGGTACACGTACCGCTCAATGGCGATCGATACGCCGACCACGAAAATCAAGGCCAGCGGGTATAGGAATATTCCGCCGTCCTTGAAAAAGTTGACTGCCGAATTCATGAAATTCATCTGCGCGCTCCTAATAGACTCTTCAGTCCTAATATGTAATTCAACCAGATTTCGTAAAATCGGCTATGACTCACTTCTCACCCTGCTCCGACGGGCGGCCTGGCGCACCATTTTGGGACGCATCGGACTGCACAGCCTTGTAATAGACCACTTCGCGTTTGAAAACGTCCCGATCGACCGGTGCCAGGATCTCGTCAACCAGGCTATTCATGGGTTTTCCGGCCATGTCGCCAATATCCGACTTCTTCCAGGGGACGATGTACATGACCTTCGGCTGCTCGCGGTCGCCGGTTACGGTAGCCGTACCCAACTCCAGCCGATCAGAGGAGCCCGGAACCTTCTCCTTCTGGCCGGCCGCCCCAGGGGGACGGGCGGCGGCGGGCGGCGCCTTGGGGGAGGTATTGGCACGAGGCTCGCCGGCCTCGGATTGGGCGCCGGCAGGCCGAGAAGTGTCGGCGCGGGGTTCGCCGGCCTCGGACTGGGCGGTGGCTTTCGGGGGTTTTGCCGGCGCCGCCGCAGGCGCCGGTGGGTCGGCCGGGGCTGTGGCAGGCGCGGGTTGCTGTGCGTTGGCCTTCAGCGCCAGACAGAGCAAGCTCAAACCCAACGTTTTCGATACTGTGTTCATGCAGGCTCCTTCTTGGCGGCCGCCGGTGCACCGACGCGCTTGCGCAATTCAACCACCCAGCCGGCAACTTGTTTGTTTTCGCCGGCGATCTCGATGTAGCGTTCAAATTGTTCGAGCGCTTTCTGCGGCTCTGCCATGTACAGATCGTAGAGCACGCCCAGATTGAGATGCGCGGGCGCATAGTTTGGTTCAGCGGCAATTGCACGCAGGTAAGCCGCCTCGGCATCAGTGAATTTTCCGAGCTTGCGCTGGACGATCCCGAGTTCGTCGCCCGCGACCGGATTGCCGGGCGTCAGCGTCAGTGCAGCCTTGAATGCGGCCTCCGCTTCGCTCAGCCGCGAATCGTGCAAGTACAGCAACCCCAGATTCAATTGCGGCCCGGCAAATTGCGGGTAGGCGGCGCTGAGCTGCTTGAACTCGAGTTCCGCGTCCGTGTTGCGGCCCGACTTCATCAGTTGCAGCGCTTGGCTGTACTGTTGCGCGGCGCGAGGCGGGATCGCAGCCGGCTCAGGCGGCGCAGCGCCGGACGCGCCGGCGGGGTTGCCGGTTTGGCCCGTGCCATTCGGACCCTTGACGCCGTTGGCGGGGGCCGCAGCCGTTTGGCTCGCCGAGCTCGGTGCGCTTGCGGCCGCGACCGGCGCAGCCGTCTGCGGCGCTTTCACCGGCGCGCCGTGACAACCTGCCAGCAGCGCCATCGCGCCCAGGCTAGCGAATTGATTCAACCAGCTGTTCACCGATTTCCACCTTGCCGTAACGGCCTGGATTGAGCTGCGCGAGAGCTGTAAAACTCTTCTGCACCCACTCATCGTAGGTGCCGTCTTTGGTTCGCGCGGCGTTGACTTCGTGCAATTTGATGGCCTTCTCCTCGAACGGGAAAGCCTGCTCCTCGAGCAACACATCGTATTGCTCCAGTTCGTCCTTCTTGAGATTCTTCGGGCGCTCCGAGCTCATCAGATCCTTGCCCAGCTGTCTGTACAGCTCCGCACTCTCGAAAGTTGCAGCCGTGGTGACATCGGCCACCTGATAGTCGGCCGCGGCCTCATAGGCCTTGAGCGCCGCCTCCATCGCCTTGCGCTTCTCGGCGAGAGATTTCTTCAACGGCACGACCAGCTTGATGCTCCTGAACCCTTCGCGAACCGGCACCGCCAGGGTCAGCGTCGCCTTGGCTGCCAGCGCCCGGCTGCGATCGGTGCGCGCCGCGCCGACCGAACGGTCGGCGGCAATGATGTCCTTGAGCCAGTAGTCACGTCCGCTGAAATCGCCGGCCTTGCCTGCAATCACACTGAGTTTGTTGCGCGCTTCCATAGCCGGGCCCATGGGTTGCGGGAAGTGCTTGACGAACGCCTCCAGCATGCTGCGCGACTTCGCCGAGTTGCCGGCCTTGTCGTACAGGTCCGCCGCCTGCAGGGTGGCTTCCCGCTGCACCTCCGGAGTCTCCTTCGGCGATTGCGCGATCTGCTCGAATTCAACGGCCGCCTGGCCGGGTTTGTTCGATTCCGTATAGGCCACGGCGAGATTGCGGGTCACGTCCGGCTGCAGCGGGCTCTGCGGGAAATTACGGCGGAACCCTTCCAAAACGACAATGGCGCGGTCCCATTGTTTTTGCGTGACGAGGAGCGCCGCGGCATCGAAATCCGCATTCGCGCGGACTTTGGATGCGGGCGGAAGGGCCGACACGCGCAAGAAGTCTTCGACGGCAGCGGCACTGTCGCCGGACTTGCTCTTTTGTTCGCCCTGCTTGTAGATCGAAGCGGCAAGACGCTCGGCAATGA
>DATHFW010000210.1:0-2008 GCA_035317945.1 Steroidobacteraceae bacterium
CCCGCACCCACAACGAGTACATCACAGTGCGCATAGCGCTGGGCGTAGCGATCCGGATCGGGAAGCGTGGGTGCCCTGCCTAAGCCCGCGGCGCGGCGAATCAACGGCTCGTACACGGCCTTCCAGGCGCCGCGCGGCCACATGAAGGTCTTATAGTAGAAGCCCGCCGGGAAGAACCGCGACAGCGCATCGTTGATACGGCCCACATCGAATTCAAGGGAAGGCCAGCGATTCTGGCTCAGGGCGTTCAAGTTGCGATACAGCTCAACCTGTGTTGCGCGCAAGTTCGGCGTGACGCGCGCGGCGTCGCGGCCGACGGTGACGAGCGCGTTCGGCTCTTCGGCGCCGGCCGAAAAAATGCCGCGCGGCCGATGATATTTGAAGGAACGTCCGATGAGGTGAACACCGTTGGCGAGCAGCGCAGAGGCCAGCGTATCGCCGCGATAGCCCTGATAGTGCCGGCCGTCGAAGGTGAAGGGCAGGAGCTCTTTGCGGTCGATGCGCCCGCCATCAGGAGTTCGAAACTTCATGGTGGTTTCGGTTCGCCGGGCTTGTACACGGCGACGAAGTGATCGGTGGTGGTATCGCGCAGTGCGTTGAAGAACTGCCCGCAGCCTCGGGCATGGCGCCAGCGCTCGGCGTACACGCCCTTCAAGTTCTCGCGCATGTACAGAAAGCGCCCCCAGGTCTCATCGTCGACTTGCGCGGGAGAGCTGGGGCGAATCAAGTGTGCTTCGCCGCCGTGGGTAAATTCCAGTTCCGGGCGCTCGCCGCAGTAAGGGCAGGGGATGAGCAGCATGGGTCAGTGGGCGACCGCAGCGGCGGCCGCCTCGTCAATGAGATTGCCGTCGCGAAAGCGCTCGATGGTGAAGGGCGCATTGATGGGATGCGGCTCGTCGCGCGCGATGGTCCACGCGAACAGATGCGCCGAACCCGGCGTCGCCTTGAATCCGCCGGTGCCCCAGCCGCAATTGACATACAGCCCGGGCACCGGGGTCTTGGCGACGATGGGAGAGCGGTCCGGGGTCACATCGACAATGCCGCCCCAATTGCGCAGCATGCGCAAGCGGCGAAATTGCGGAAACAATTCGCAAATCGCATCCAGTGTGTGCATGTTGATGTGCAACGCGCCCCGCTGTGTATAAGAAGTATAGGCGTCGGTGCCGGCGCCGATCACCAGTTCGCCCTTGTCGGATTGACTGATGTAGGCATGAATGGTGTTCGACATCACCACGCAGGGAAAGATCGGCTTGATGGGTTCGGATACCAACGCCTGCAATGGATAGCTTTCCAGCGGCAGATGCACGCCGGCCATGCGCATGACGACACTGGTGTGACCCGCGGCGGACACGCCGATCTTGGGCGCTTGGATGTAGCCACGCGTGGTCTGCACGCCCTCCACAGCGCCGTTGGCGGCGCGGCGGATTCCCGTCACTTCGCAGTTTTCGATGATGTCCACGCCCAGGGCATCCGCGGCGCGTGCATAGCCCCACGCCACAGCATCGTGGCGCGCGGTGCCGCCGCGTCGCTGCAGCGCCGCCCCGAGCACGGGATAGCGAATGTCGCCGGCAATATTGAGCGGCGGACAGAAAGCCTTGGCTTGTTCCGGTTCGAGCCATTCATTGTCCACGCCGTTGCAGCGGTTGGCATGCACGTGGCGTTTGATCACCTTGATGTCGTGCAGCGTGTGCGCCAGCATCATGACGCCGCGCTGGGAGAACATCATGTTGTAGTTCAACACGCTGGACAGTTCTTCCCAAAGCTTCAGTGAATGATCGTAGAAGGCGGCACTTTCGTTGAACAAATAATTGGAGCGGATGATGGTCGTGTTGCGTCCGGTGTTGCCGCCGCCGATCCATCCTTTTTCCAGCACCGCGATGTTTCTGAGTCCGTGCTCCTGCGCCAGGTAATAGGCCGCCCCTAATCCGTGCCCGCCGCCGCCGACGATGATTGCGTCGTATCGTTGCTTGGGTTCAGGCTTGCGCCATTGCTGCTGCCAGCTGCGATG
>DATHFW010000211.1:0-5383 GCA_035317945.1 Steroidobacteraceae bacterium
CAATAAGCTAGTCCAGTAACAGCGGACTCAAGGCGTGCTCTTCGGCGATGCTGCCCACCAGCGACAGCGTTTGCGTGTGTATGGGGGTGTCGCGCACCCAACGTTCCGGCGGCGGCAGCGGCTGATCGGTCAGCAGCGCAAGCAGGCTCTCATTGGTGACCTCAACGGAATCAAAGGGCGTGCCGTGACGCGAGCCGCGCACCACCACCAATTCGGCATTTAGCTTTGCCGCCAAATCCCGCTTTTCTGCCAGAGACGTGAAATCGTTTTCGGCCGCGATGAGCAGGGTGCGGCATTTCAATCGATCAAGACGATCCAAGATCGCCCAGCGCGCCAAAGCCAGGCCCGTGCCCAGATAAGAATTGGCCGGCACCGACCCCATGGCGCCTGCCGCGTGCTCGCGCATGGCACGCTGCCAGGGTTCCGGGAACAAACGCGCGGCAATTAAACGCGCCGCGCGCGGCATGCCGACCAGCCGCACCATCGTCGCCGAGACATAGGTTTCCAGCCACTTGCGTACGTCGCGGGGCTGGTATGTCGCCAGGCTGTTGATGAGTCCCAGTCTCGGTACAGACGCCGGCCGCAGCGTCGCCATTTCGAGCGCCACCGCGCCGCCCAGCGAGAAGCCGACGATGTTCGGCGTTGCTATGTTGAGATGATCCATCAGTTTCCACAATGCGCTCGCAAATCCGCCAATGGTGTATTCGATGGGTGGCGGCGCACTGTGGCCGCTGCCCGGCAGATCAGGAACAATGATGCGGAAGCGGCTTTCAAGAGCGGCGACTTGAAAGGCCCAATCGGCGCCGCTGCTGCCCAAACCGTGGATCAGCAATAAAGGCTCACCACGTCCGCGCTCGAGGTAATGAATCGACAACCCATCATCACGAAAAAAAGGCATGATCTTGGCTCCTCGGCCGCATCATCTCGGCCGGCATTTACATCTTCGAGCTCAATAATAACTGCAAAATAGATAGGCCTCTGCTGCCCAAAACTCCGCGTGCAGGCGTTTGCGGCGGCGGATTTTTGTGTAGGCAAATCCTGACATAGCCGTACATAGGGCCGGGCGATCCCTGATAGCATGCGGCGCTACCGGAGTGGCGCTGAAGGAGTGCTAGCTTGTGACTTGGCGAGGATGGGCGGCCTTCGTGGCCTTGGGGATCATCTGGGGCTTGCCGTACTTTTTTATTAAAGTAGCGCTTCAGGAAGTCTCTCCGCTGATCTTGGCCTTCAGCCGCGTTGCGCTGGCCACACTGATATTACTGCCGATCGCTTGGCAGCGAGGCGCACTGCGCTCGCTGGCTGGGCACAAGGCGGCGATCATCGCATTCGGACTGGTTGAGTTTGCAATTCCATTCTCGCTGATCTCGCTCGGCGAACGTTGGATCAGTTCCTCCGTCACGGGCATTCTGATTGCCATGGTGCCGCTGTCCATCGCGCTGATTCAGCGCTACTTCGGCGTCCGTGAGTCGCTGGGTGCATGGCGCATCGCAGGACTCGCGATCGGCTTCATCGGCGTGGCGGCCTTATTGGGAACAGGCTCCATATCCGGCTGGCTGGGTTGGGCGGGAGTCGGCTGTATGCTGGTGTCGACGATTTGCTATGCGGTCGGTCCATTGATCATCCAGCGTCACTTGCACGGTCTGGATTCCATCGGGCCGCTTGCCTTGAGTCTGCTGTTTGCCAGTGTCGTCTTGTTCATCCCGGCGGTGATCGAGCTTCCCGCGGGCCTGCCTTCAACGACGGCACTCGCCTCGATTGCCGTGCTGGGAGTGGTGTGCACCGCCATCGCGATGTTGTTGATGTTCTGCCTGGTGCATCATGCCGGCGCATCACGCGCAACGGTCATTACCTACATCAATCCGGTGGTGGCGACGTTGCTCGGCGTGTTGGTGCTCGATGAACATCTCGGCGTGGGCGGTTTCATCGCCTTCGCACTCATTCTGCTGGGTTCGTGGCTCGCAACGCGGGGAACGGTAACCCGCGAAGGTTCTGCCCGCGAGGCGACGGTCAACGCGTGAATCCCAACAGCTACGCGAGCCTGCCGGAACGCTTCTTTGCTCGAGTTGCCCCGACGCCGGTCGCCGAGCCTGGCCTGGTCAAGTTCAATCACGCGCTTGCGGACGAATTGACTTTTGCCGCGGCCGGTCTCGATACCGAAGCCCTGGGGAGTCTGTTTTCCGGCAACGTGCTGGCGCCCGGCACCGTGCCTATCGCGATGGCCTATGCCGGGCATCAGTTCGGCCACTTTGTGCCGCAGCTCGGCGACGGCCGCGCAATTCTCTTGGGTGAGATGCGCGATCGCGCCGGGGTGCGTCGCGACATCCAACTGAAAGGGTGCGGTCGCACACCGTATTCGCGCAGCGGCGACGGCCGCGCGGCGCTGGGTCCGGTGCTGCGTGAGTATCTGGTGAGTGAATCCATGCATGCCTTAGGCGTTCCCGCCACGCGTGCGCTCGCGGCGGTCACCACCGGTGAATCAGTTCGCCGCGAGGAGCTGGTGCCGGGCGCGATCCTGACGCGGGTCGCGGCAAGCCATGTTCGGGTGGGAAGTTTTGAGTATTTCGCGGCGCGGGGCGACGTTGCCGCCATTCAGATTCTCGCCGACTACGTCATCGAGCGCCACTATGCGCACCTCGCGCAGGACAAGACTCCCTACCTCGCGCTGCTGGCGGAGGTGGTTTCGCGGCAGGCATCGCTCATCGCCGCTTGGATGCATGTGGGGTTCATTCATGGCGTCATGAATACCGACAATATGGCCGTGTCGGGCGAGACCATCGATTTCGGTCCGTGCGCCTTCGTGGACGCGTTCGATCCGGCGGCTGTCTTTAGTTCAATCGACGAGCGCGGTCGCTACGCGTACGCCAATCAACCGCATGCCGCGGCGTGGAATCTTGCGCGCTTTGCCGAGACGCTGCTGCCCATCATCGACAGCGACTCAGGAAGGGCGATCGAGCTCGCCAGTGAGGTGCTCTCGACATTCACGGCACAATTCGCCGATCGCTGGCTGGCCGGCATGCGCCGCAAACTGGGGCTGTCTGCGAAAGAAGAGGCGGATCGTGCACTGGCCGATGACTTGCTCGGCGCAATGCATCGCAATCAAGCGGATTTCACCCTGACCTTTCGCGGACTGTGCGATGCGGCGGCGGAGCAGCCCGACGAGACGCGAGTGCGTGGATTGTTTGGCAATGCGAGCGACTACGATCACTGGGCGCAGCGTTGGCGCGCGCGGCTGGCGCGCGAATCGACGCCGCCCACGGCGCGCGTTGCGGCCATGCGGCAGGCCAATCCGGCATACATTCCGCGCAACCATCGGGTCGAACAAATGATCGTGGCGGCGGTGGAGCGCGGCGATTTTGCTCCCTTTGAGGAGCTTTTGGCCGTGCTGTCACAGCCGTATCAAGAGCAGCCGGCCTTCGCCGCCTACGCCGATCCGCCGCAGCCCAACGAGCGCGTATTGCAGACCTTTTGCGGCACATAAGGGCTTGTTTGCAATGTAATCGCCCGGTCGCCGGTCTTATTTGACAGGAGTAACATCGCAAATCCATGACTATCGTAGTTCTCGTGTTTTTAGGCGGCGTGCTGACCATCTTGAGCCCCTGCATCCTGCCGGTGCTGCCGTTCGTATTTGCGCGATCCGAGCAAAAATTTCTGACCAACGGTCTTCCCATGCTGGGGGGCATGGCGGTTACCTTTGCAGCCATCGCCACGCTGGCGGCGGTCGGCGGTTCCTGGGCAGTCCGAGTCAACCAATATGGACGCATCGTTGCGCTGGTGCTGTTGACCGCTTTTGCAGCGACCCTGTTGTCGCCGCGCTTGGCTGACGCGTTGGCACGTCCGTTCGTCGCCCTGGGCAATCGGCTCGCGCAGCCCACCCCGGGAAGCAGCAGGTTCGGCCTCGCGAATTCGCTGCTGCTGGGCGTGGCGACCGGTCTTCTTTGGGCGCCATGCGCCGGCCCCATCCTTGGACTGATTCTTACCGGCGCAGCCATCTCCGGGCCAAATGCCCGCACCACGCTGCTGCTGTTTTCCTACGCAGCCGGAGCGGCAACCTCCCTGGCCGTTGCGCTGCTCGCCGGGGGAAGGGTTTTTGCTTTCCTGAAGAAATCGCTGGGCACCGGTGAGTGGATACGACGGGCCCTGGGCGTCGCGGTGCTGCTCGCCGTGGTTGCCATCGTATTTGGGTGGGATTCCACGGTGCTTACGCGCTTGTCGCTCAACGGGACCAACAGCCTGGAACAGTCGCTGATCGATAAGATCAATCCACGCGACCCCGGCACTCCAGGCGGCAGCATGGCCATGAGCAACTCCAGCATGGCCATGAGCAAGACCGATGGCCACGCCATGATGATGTCCGCTGCGAAACCTGCGGGCGATCTGCCGGTGGAAGGGGAAATCCCCTCATTTGCGGGGGCCACACTGTGGCTGAATTCACCGCCGCTCACGCCTGAAGCCTTGCGCGGCAAGGTCGTGATGGTCGATTTCTGGACCTATTCCTGCATCAATTGTCTGCGCGCGCTGCCCTTTGTGGAGTCGTGGTATGAGAAATATAAGGATCACGGATTGGTCGTCATTGGCGTGCACGCACCGGAATTCGCCTTCGAAAAGGATCCCAGCAATGTGCGGCGCGCAGTCGCTGATTTGAAGGTGACCTATCCGGTCGCGCTGGACAACGACTACGCCATTTGGCAGGCATTCAATAACCAATATTGGCCCGCGCACTACTTCATCGATGCCACCGGCCGCATCCGCGGCCATCATTTCGGCGAAGGCAATTACGATGAGTCCGAGCAGACGCTTCGAAAATTGCTGACCGATGCCGGGCAGACCGATCTGCCGCCCCCCGGAATGGGCTCGGCGAAGGCCGTGGGTGTTCAGGCGCCGCCCGACGAGGCGCACGATCAATCACCGGAGACCTATGTCGGATATCGCCGCGCTGAGAATTTCGCGTCGCCCGGCGGCTTCTCGCAGGATCAACTGCACCGTTATTCGGCGCCGGCTGCATTAAAGTTGAATCAATGGGCGTTGAGCGGGTCATGGAATGTAGACCCAGAGAAAGCGGTTCTGGGCGCCGTACCCGGAAAAATTGAGTTTCGGTTCTATGCACGCGATTTACATCTGGTTTTAGGTCCGAGCAGCGATGGCAAACCGGTGCGCTTTCGGGTTCTGCTGGATGGGGCCGCGCCCGCGGCGAATCATGGCGCGGACACGGATTCCAACGGCGCAGGGACCATCGATCGACAACGCCTGTATCAGCTGATCCGGCAGGCCGGAGACGTGCGCGAGCATGTGTTTTCGATCGAGTTTCTAGATTCCGGTGTGCAAGCTTATTCATTTACGTTTGGTTGAGGGACAGGTTATGAGCGCGCTGATGAGTCGTCGTTAT
>DATHFW010000212.1:0-3109 GCA_035317945.1 Steroidobacteraceae bacterium
AAGCGAAGGCAGCGGAACCGGCATCGCGGGCTTCCGTATTGGGCCCCACGTTGAAATTTCGCGGTGAACTGTCGGCCCAAGAGGATCTGATTGTTCAGGGCAGCGTCGAGGGGTCGATCACCCACACGCAAAGCCTCACCATCGGTACCGACGGCACGATGAAGGGTGACGTCCGCGCCCGCGTCATCGTCATCGACGGCAAGGTCGAGGGTGATCTGTATGCCACGGAGTCGGTCAACATCCGCGCCACCGCCAAGGTCAAAGGCAACGTCTTCGCGCCGCGCGTGGGGATCAGCGAGGGAGCGTTTTTCCAGGGCCAGATCGAAATGCAGCCCTCGGGTGCGGCCGTCCAAGAGCACAGCGCGCGGCTGCGTCAGGCCGCAATGTTGCCGTCCATGGAAGCCGTCGCCGTCGATCAAATGTTGGGCGGGTCTTGAATCGCCGGTTAATTCGGCACGAACAGCTCAGGATCCACCCAGGCGCGATTGAGGCTTAGGCCCCAGTGCAAATGCGGCCCGGTCGCGCGGCCGGTCATGCCGACCGCGCCCAGCGTCGTTCCCGCGGCCACGTGTTCACCGGGTTTGACGTCGATGGCGCTCAAGTGGCAATACATGCTGATCAGGCCGCGGCCATGGTCCACAAACACCGTATTGCCATTGAAAAAATAATTGCCGGTGTCGATCACGGTGCCGCCGATCGGTGCTTTCACCGGCGTGCCGCTGGGCGCAGCGATGTCCATGCCGCTGTGCGGATTGCGGGACTCGCCGTTGAATATGCGGCGCATGCCAAAAGAGCTGCTGCGCACTCCGGGCACGGGTTGCAGCAAGCGCAGCGTCCGCGGCGGATCGTCGGTCCAGCGGCTCATGGCATGATCGATGACCACCTTCTCGCGATTCACCCGTTCAAGATCGGCGCGGGATAGGTTCACCTGCGCCGGCGCCACTTTCAGGGACTGGCTGGCGTAGGTTTTTTCGCCGACACTGAATTCGACTTCCCGTCTGGCATCGTTGCTGTGTATCAACACCTGCCGCGGCGCCAGCGGCGCGGACAAGGGAATGCCGATGACGGCGAGCCAATCCACACCGTCTTGAATCACCATGGCGCGATGCCCGTCGACCTCGACATAGGGCATTGAATCGCTGTGAACGTCGAGGCGGATGATTTTCACGCCGCCCGGCACCGCGCTCTCGCGCGGCAGCACATAGGCAATGCCCAGGGACGGGCCCAAGCAGAGCAACAGCAGCATGCAACGCCTCACGACGCTTCCACTTTGGCGCGAACTTTTCCCACCGCAAGGCGCGCTTCAATGATGGTTCCCGGCGCCGCGTCCGCGGCGTCCAGCAAAATCCCGCCGCCTTCGCGACTGACGATGGCGTAGCCGCGGTCCAAGGTCGCCAGCGGGCTCACCGCGTTCAGCGTGCGCGCCAGCGGAGAGAGCCGCTCCCGCGCAACATGCAGCCGGGCGAGCACCGCGGCCTTCAGGCGCGCGAACAAGGCCGCTTGCCGGGCGCCGGCCCCCCGAACCCGCGCCACCGGACTCAGCTGCCACAGCCGGCTGCGGCGCTCGCCCAGTACCGAGCGGCGGTCGGCGAGAATTTGCCGCAGCGCTCGCGACATACGCTGTTCCAAGTCGTCCAGCCGCTGTGTTTGCTGCGACAATCTCGCCGCAGGACTGACCAACGCCGCGCGCCCGATGAGCCAGCGCAGCCGTTCACGCTGAGCATCGACTCTGCGGCGCAAACCGCGTTGCAAGCGCTGCGCCAGGCGCGCCAAGGAGGCAAGCCATTCTTCGCCGTCGGGCACGGCAATTTCGGCCGCTGCGGACGGTGTCGGCGCACGCACATCCGCGGCAAAATCGGCGATCGTGAAGTCGATCTCGTGGCCTATGCCGCTCACGACCGGAATCGGCGAGGCGACGATGGCGCGAGCCAGCGCCTCGTCGTTAAATGCCCATAAATCCTCGAGCGAGCCGCCGCCCCGGGCCAGAATGAGGACATCGCACTCGGCGCGCCGGCCGGCCAAGCGAACCGCAGCCACGATCTCCGCCGCCGCCGTAGCGCCTTGCACGGACACGGGATAGATCAGCACGGGAACGGCGGCAAAACGGCGCGCCAGCACGTGCAGGATGTCGCGAATCGCGGCGCCGCTGGGCGAGGTGATGACCCCGATGCGCTTGGGGATCATGGGCAAGGAGCGTTTGCGCTCCGGCGCGAATAACCCCTCCGCGGCAAGCTTTGCGGACAACTCTTCGAACTGCCGCTTCAGGGCGCCCAAGCCGGCGTCCTCCATGTGATCGATGACGAGTTGATACTCACCGCGCGGCTCGTACAGGCCGATGCGCGCCCTCACCAACACTTTTTGGCCGTCCCGCGCGGCGAAAGTACACAGCATGTTTCGCTGCCGGAACATGCAGCAGCGCACCTGTGCGGTCGCATCTTTCAGCGAGAAATACCAATGTCCGGAGCTGGGTTTGGCGAGATTGGAGATCTCTGCCTCCAGCCAAAGCGAGCCAAAACCGCGCTCCAGCAGCACGCGGACCTCTCGGTTGAGGCGTGAAACGCTATAAACGTCGCGGTTTTCGGCCATTTCCATGGGCGCATGATACTGCGGTTTACCGCACAGCACCTGCAAGGTACAATGCGCCGCCTCTTAGACGATCCTGGAACGCGATGCGTATTCTTGAAGAGGCACTCACTTTCGATGATGTGTTGCTGGTGCCGGCATATTCTGAAGTCTTGCCCCGCGATGTCTCCCTGGCGAGCCAGCTGACCCGCGAAATCCGCGTCAATCTTCCCGTCGTATCGGCCGCCATGGATACGGTCACCGAAGCGCGCTTGGCGATCACCATCGCGCAAGAGGGCGGCATCGGCATCATTCACAAGAACATGTCCATCGACAATCAGGCGCGCCAGGTCGATCGGGTGAAGAAATTCGAAAGCGGCGTGATCAGCGACCCCATCACGGTCAACCCGGACATGACCATTCGCCAAGTTCTGGAGCTGACGCGCGCCAAGAACATCTCCGGCGTGCCGGTGGTGCTCGGGACCAAAGTGGTCGGCATCGTCACGCATCGTGACCTTCGCTTCGAGACCAAGTTGGATGCGCCGGT
>DATHFW010000213.1:0-3553 GCA_035317945.1 Steroidobacteraceae bacterium
AAGCACTTCCTGGTGACCGGCCGAAAGGCCGGTCACCTTCCTGGTCGGTCCCGATCAAACAGGCTGGCGTTCCCAAGCCAATCTTTACTTTTCTTTGCAAACTAATATATCTACTCATATATCTGCCGGCGCTCGAGGGGAGTAGCATCGAATTGGGGTCGTTGCGCCAGAGCGCGTGATTTTTAGCATAGCGTACGTTGACACAGTCAATAAGATGCGCGGCCGATGTCTAGCGCATTCAAACGCAGGGCAACTATGAAGTGAACGGCTCGATCAGTGGATCGACGGCACGGCGCCGCCCGACAGTGCAGCGCCAAAGGTGGCCGATGGCACTGCGGTGTTTGCAACCGTCAATCCTGCCACCGAAGCAATCGCGATCGGATCGGTGTCGCAGATCGCGCTGGGTTTCCCCACCATTCCGGGACTCAACTTCGACGGCCTGATTACGGTCCACAATGTGTTTAACTGGGGTCCGCAGTTTGACCAAGGGATCATTTCGGTCGTGCCGCCGACGCCAACCGGCAAGGTGTATCCGAACTTCGTATCGAAGGTCGATGTGGACGGCAACGAAATCGCCGGCGTTCGGCTGCCGCCGGTGTCGGTGCCGGTTGCGACGACCGCCGGTTGGAACCACCGCGCCACCGCATTCGGCGGCCCGGACGGTTGCGAATCCTCCGGACTGTCGGTCCCCTTTGCGCCTGATCAGGCGACTCGGTTGACGATCGGCGATCCGCGCCTGTCGCTGACCGAACGCTATGGCACGCATGCGGCCTATGCAGCTGCTGTTGCGGCGGCGGCGGCCTCTCTGCAAGCGCAGCGCTTGCTGCTGCCCATGGACGTTGCGACCTACATTACGAACGCGCAGAAGACGATCACCGTGACCAATAACCCCATCTACGGTTCTTACACCTGGTAAGACGTTTTTGAGGCTTACCGGTGCCGCCATTCGGCGGCACCGGACTCTCACCTCTCGCCTCGCCGCTTCCTGCGGAAAGCCCTCCCCGCCCGGTTTTGTTTGGCTTGGTGTGACGCAGCGCGCGTTTCGCGGCGCTCAAGGGCGCAGATTCCGCGCCTATATGCGTAAGATACCCACAATCCCGTAGTCCCGGAGCGCGCCCATTATTTCTCGGAAATCACCGGCTTTTGCGCACCTGCGCGGCGTCTGGCATGGGGTCGTCTCTTGGATCGCCGGTATCTGGGCGGCCATGCTGCGCATTGACATGAGAGCGCAAGTCGAAGCCGCGACGCTGCTGGCCGAGCAAGCCGAGCGGCAAACTCAATTGTTCCTCAGACTCAAACTGGCCACGGAAACGGCGGGTATCAGTATTTGGGAACAGGATCTCGTCAACGGCGATTTCATCGCTGACGAGAGTTTTTGGACGCTGTTCGGCCTGTCGCCATCAGAGAAGTTCGATCCCAGACTCGTCATTCACGACGATGAACGCGTAACAGCCGCCGCGGCCATACGCGCCGTGCTAAACGACCGTAGCAGCGATGCCATCCTGCCGGTGCGCCACCGAACCGCCAATTCACGGCCCGAGCCACAGTATGTGCAAACTCATATGCGCATCTATCGCGATGCCGCCGGCGCAGCGACGCGCCTCATGGGCGTAACCTGGGACGTCACGAAAGAAGTGCTGACCACCCAAATGCTGAAGACTCGCGCGGAGGAGAACCGCCGGCTGGTAAGTCAGGTCAACATGGCGACGGAGAGCGCCGGTATCAGCTCCTGGGAGCTTGATCTCGTCGCCCGCCGGTATCTTTGGATTGAAAATCCCATCGAGGCTTTGGCGGATGCCATCGCCGACAATCTGGACATCGACACGCTCGAAGAACAGGTCCTGCCCGAGGACCGGTCGCTGTTTCGCAAGGTCGTCGCCGCAGCGCTCGTCAACAATACGGACCGGATCAGTCTCCGCTATCGTGCCCGCAACGCCCACGGCGCGATCGTCCACGTCCAAAACTTCGGCCGAATCATCCTGGATGAAAAAGGCGCGCCCTCCCGACTACTCGGCGTTTCCTGGGACGTGACCAAGGAGGTGGTCGCGTCGGAGTTGTTGCGCCAGCAGACGGAAGCGGCGCAGGCGGCGAGCCGGGCCAAGAGTCATTTCTTGGCCAATGTCAGCCACGAAATTCGTACTCCCATGAACGGCATCATCGGCATGACGGGCCTGCTGATCGAGACGCCTCTTGATCGCACGCAGCGCGACTATGCGGAAACGATCCGCTCCAGCGCGGATTCTTTGCTGACCGTCATCAACGACATTTTGGATTTCTCAAAGATCGAAGCCGGCAAGCTGGAATTGGAGTCCATCGAGCTGGATTTGCGCGCCAACGTCGAGGATGTCGGTTCCGCCATGGCTTTTCAGGCCGCGACGAAAGGCTTGGAACTCATCGTCAACGTAGAACCCCAAATATCGGGGCGCGTACTCGGCGACCCGCAGCGCCTGCGCCAGTGCTTGGTCAATTTGGTCAGCAACGCCATCAAGTTTACTGAAGCCGGAGAAATCGTCATTGAAGTGCGCTCCCAGCAGGGCGCCAACGGCGATCCGCTGACGTACTTCGAAGTGCGCGACACGGGGATTGGAATTGGCGAGAAGACGCTCGAGACCTTGTTCCAGCCTTTCGTTCAGGCTGATTCTTCGACGACACGCCATTTCGGCGGCACCGGCTTGGGCCTGTCCATCGTGCGGCGGCTGGTGGAATTGATGGGCGGTGACATCGGCGTCGCCAGCGAAGTGGGGATCGGCTCGCGCTTCTTTTTCACGGTGCCCTTGAAGCCCGCGGAGGCGATTGCGCCGGAACGCCGCATTCCCGGCGATGCAGGAGGCCGCATACTCATCGTCGATGACAACGTCACCAATCAACGCGTATTGAGTTCGCAACTCGCGCATGCCGGCTATGCCGTGACAACCGTGGGCAGCGGATCGGCCGCCTTGCACGAGTTGCGGCACGCCACGGCGTCGGATCACCCCTTCGACATGGTCATTACGGATTTCCAAATGCCCGACATGGATGGCGCAATGCTGGGCGAGCGCATCATCAGCATGCCGGATCTGACCAACACTCGCTTGGTCATGCTGACGTCATTGGATCGTCACGGCGATACGCCAAGATTGGCGGCCCTTGGATTCGCCGCGTATCTCACCAAGCCGGTGCGGGTGCGAGAAATGCTTGATGCGATCGCGCGCGTCATGAGCGGCGGGCCGCGACAGTGGCAGATGGACACGCAGCCGATGATCACGTTGAACATGCTCACACAGTCGGCAGCGCAGCAGCGCTTTCGCGGGCATGTACTGTTGGTCGAGGACAACTTCGTCAATCAAAAGGTCGCGGTCAGATTCCTCGAGCGATTGGGATGCACCGTGGAAGTCGCGGGCCACGGCGCCGAGGGCGTCGCCGCTTGCCAGCAGCGGCATTTCGATATCGTATTGATGGACCTGCAGATGCCGGTCATGGACGGCATGACCGCCACGCGAAAAATCCGCGAGTGGGAAACCACGGGACATATTCCGATCATCGCGCTCACGGCGAACGCCATGACGGGCGATCG
>DATHFW010000214.1:0-3719 GCA_035317945.1 Steroidobacteraceae bacterium
AGGATTTCGCCCTTGGCGAACGCATCGGCGAACTGGCTCGGAATGACGTTGAGCGCAAAGTCGGTCACGGACTGCATTTTGCCGGGGGCCGTGTAGGCCTTGAGCGGTCCGGTATCCAAGGTGTGCGGGTCGACGTTCATGCCGCTGCCGGGCCGCAGCAGATTGACCACGACCAGTCCCAGGATGAGCGAGATGGTGCTCATCACCTCGAAATAAATCAGGGCCAAGCCGCCGGTCTTGCCGACCTTTTTCATGTCTTCGACACCGGCGATTCCCATCACCACGGTGCAAAAGATCACCGGCGCAATCAGCATTTTGATGAGCTTGATGAAGCCGTCGCCCAAGGGCTTCATCTTGGCGCCGGTCTCGGGGTAGAAATAACCGAGCAGCACGCCGAGGGCGATGGCCACCAGGACCTGGAAATACAGCGAGCGGTATAGGTTTTTCACCCAGCGAATTTAAGCGATTCGCGGTCGCAGCGTCGCGGGATTTGCATAAAAGAATCCCCGGACCAGCCGGGGAATTTCAGTGGAACAGGTGCCGGGTAATAACCCTACACGTCCTTAAAGTGGCAGATACGCCGCACAAAAGTGCCGAAACGCTCGACCTTGTTGGTGTCGTCCAGTGTTGCAAGTATGTAACGCTGGAAAAAAACACAAACCTCACTGTTGGTTGATCATAGGCGTTAATTTAGAAAAATCCAATAGTTAACGTGAGTTAATTAGATTTTGCTGCACTATGTCAAATGTGTTGCCAATTGGTGACAGAGCAACACTCAGGGCCATTGCGCGGCTTTTGCATCGAAATCCTCCGATGTAGCACGGACCACGCAGAAGCGCTGCCCGGTGGGCGCCTCCATGACCCACCAGGTGCGAACCAGCTCAACGCGTGTTGCGCCCAGTTTTTCCAGCCTCTGTACTTCCGCCTCGACATCGTCGGATTCGATATCCAGATGTATCCGGCTCGGATGGGTCACCGCCTGCACCTCGATGTTCAAGCCATGGTGGGCGTCCTCGAGTTGCTTGTAGATCTCCCCCTCGCCGGGCGGCAAGGCGCGCACCGGCATGCCGAGTGCGCCGCCCCAGAAATCCGCGGCTCGATCAAGATCAGTGGTTTGGCAATCGATGATGAATCCAGCCAGTTTGCTTTTGTGCATGCGTTGCTCCAGATTCGCGAATTTCACGAGGAATGAGTTCATGAAATATTTACATACCATGGTACGGGTGACGGACATCGAGCAATCGCTGCGCTTCTACCGCGACGCGCTCGGCCTCAAGGAATTATCGCGTAAAGACTATCCGCAGGGGCGCTACACCCTGGTTTTTTTAGCCGCTCCCGGCGACGAGGAGGCGCAGGTCGAACTGACGCACAACTGGGACCCGGAAGAATATTCCGGCGGGCGCAACTTCGGGCATCTGGCCTATGCGGTGGACAATATCTATGACGCTTGCCGGCGCCTGATGGATCACGGCGTCACCATCAACCGGCCGCCGCGCGACGGCCGCATGGCCTTCGTTCGCTCCCCGGACTCAGTCTCGATCGAATTGCTGCAAAAGGGTCCTGCGCTGGCGCCCGCGGCGCCCTGGAATGACATGCCGAATGTCGGCAAGTGGTAGTCAGGGAGGGTAAGTAGCCTCAAGGGAACGAAGATGCAGTTCCCTTAAGGCTACTTGCCCCCTCCTGACGGGTGCTCGTACCGATCAACATCACGACGCCCGATGCTACCGGCGGGTGTTGGAGTCATCCTCCACAGTGCCGAGGCGCTAGAACATCTCCGATTCGTCCGGCGTCTTAGTCTCGACATGCGTGCGCGAGGCAATGTAATCGCCGGTGATCATCTCGCGGTAACCCTGTCCCGGGCCCACCATGGGATAGACGCCGGCGTCGCGGTCGATGATGACCTCCAGAAATGCAGGACCTTCGAACCCGATGAACTCTGAGACGACTCGCGGCACATCGGCCTTGCGATCGAGGCGCACGGCGTATTTGAAGCCGTCGGCCATGGCCGCCTTGACGAAATCCTTGGTACGCAGGCTCTTGTCGCTGGCGCTCAATCGGCCTTTGTGGAACAGCTTCTGCCATTGCCTGACCATGCCGTCGCCGAAATTGTTGAGCACCACCACCTTGATCGGCAAGTCGTAGGTGGTGACGGTCTCCAGTTCGCCGATATTCATGCGGATGCTGGCATCGCCGTCGATGTCGATGACCAAACGATCGGGCTGCGCAAACTGCGCGCCGACCGACGCCGGCAATCCGAAGCCCATGGTGCCCATGCTGCCCGAGGTCAGCCACAGCCGCGGACTGCGGAAATCGAAGTACTGCGCCGCCCACATCTGATGCTGGCCGACGCCGGTGGTAATGATGGCCTCGCCCCGTGTCAGGCGATTGATTTCCTCGAGCACGTAGTACGGCTGAATGAACGCGCTGTCGCGATCATAGTTCATGGCATGTTTGACGCGCAGCTCGTCGCAATGCCGATGCCACGCCGACCAATCCCGGCGAAAGCCCTTTTTCTTGCCATAATCCAGCAAGCCGAGCAGCGCGTCGGCCATCAAACCCACGTGACTCCAATTCACCCGCTTGACCTTGTCGATCTCGGAGGCATCGATGTCGAAGTGCGCGATGAATTTGGCGCGGCCGGCGAATTTGTCGACGTTGCCCGCCACCCGATCATCAAAACGCGCGCCCAGCGTGAGCAAACAGTCGCAATCATCGACGGCGTAGTTGGCGAACGCCGTACCGTGCATGCCCAGCATGCGCATCGATAGCGGGTCGGTGGTATCGACAGCGCCGATGCCCATCAAGGTGGTGACGACCGGGATGCGAAACTCGCTCGAGAAGCAGCGCAGCGCCTCGGCGGCCGTGCCGTTGATCACGCCGCCGCCGGCATAAATCAGCGGCCGGTTGGCCGCGCTCAAGGCCGCAAAAAAAGCCGCGCAGGCAGGCTCCGGCAACTTGGCGGCTTCCAGCCTGTTCATTCGCTGCCGGTAGCCCGGTATCCCTAGGCGGCCCGACCCATGAAACACGCCTTTCCAATTCTGGACGTCCTTCGGCACATCGAGCACCACCGGTCCGGGGCGGCCGGTGCGCGCGATCTCGAAGGCGGTGCGCACGGTGGCTTCCAGCTTGGCGGGGTCGGTGATCAAGAACACATGCTTGGCCACGGCTCCCATGATGCTGGGCACGGGCGCTTCTTGAAATGCATCCGTACCGATCGCCGTCGTCGGCACCTGGCCGCAGATCACCACGATGGGCACGGAATCGGCCATGCTGTCGCGCACCGGCGTGACGGTATTGGTGGCGCCGGGGCCGGAGGTGACCAAGGCCACGCCCACTCGGCCGCTGGCGCGCGCGTAACCCGCTGCCATGAACCCAGCGCCCTGCTCGTTGGCGGGCACGACGAGCGGCATCGCAGAATTGTGCTCCTGGTTGTAGCGAAACACCGCGTCGTAGATCGGCAAGATCGCGCCGCCGCTGTAGCCGAAAATGGTGTCGACGCCCTCATCCGCCAGGACTTGGACGAGCATGTCCGCACCGGTCATGCTGGCTCCCGCGAGGCGGTGGGCGCCTTGGCCCGACAATTCGTAGCGTTCTTTCACGGGGAAAGACTAGCAGTTGTGGGGCTCACAGGCTCCTGGCGCGCAAGTGCCGTGGTCCCGTATCCTGCTGCCATGCGCCACGTGATCGCGATACTGCTGCAGAATGAGGCCGGCGCGCTG
>DATHFW010000215.1:0-13992 GCA_035317945.1 Steroidobacteraceae bacterium
GTGCTCACTGATAGATAGCGACGCAACTGCTCTTCCATATCGGCGCGCGACAGATGCGGATTGCGATTCGGATTGAGCAGGCACTCCTCGGTGGTCAAGCAGGTCCCCTGACCATCCACGTGAATCGCGCCGCCTTCCATCACCAGGGGCGTGCGGTATCGATCCACGCCTTCCAGCTCCAGGACCTTTTGCGCCACTTCATCGTCCCGGTCCCAAGGAAAATACAGTCCCCCTGCTAGACCTCCCCAGGCGTTGAACGTCCAGTCGATGCCGCGCCGGCGGCCCTTATGATCGATGACGAAGGTCGGACCGCAGTCCCTCATCCAGGCATCGTTGCTGCTCAATTCGACCACACGTATCATTCGCGGCAAGCGCGCGCGCGCGTTTTCAAACTGCGCGGCTGAAACTCCGACCGTGACCGGTTCGCTGCCGGCGATCGCCGTCGCCACCGCAGCGAATGCCGCCTGCGCCGGCTTGGCGCCGAGGCGCCAATTGTCCGATCGCTCCGGCCAAAGCATCCAGCAGCCCGAATGTCGTTCGAACTCCGCGGGCATGCGAAAGCCATCCTTCGCAGGTGTTGATGTCATGTTGCGCAATGCTTGGTCTCCGGCCGCGCATGCTAGCATTGCGGCTGCATTTTTGAGGAGCAGCGAATGTCAGAAGCCAAGCCGGTCACCATGAAAGTCCCCGTTGGGGGCGAGAAAATCACCATCTCCAGCGGCAAATTGAATGTGCCGGACCAACCCATCATCCCGTTCATCGAGGGCGACGGCACGGGCCGCGACATATGGCGGGCCAGTGTGCGGGTGTTCGACGCCGCGGTTCAAAAAGCCTACGGCGGCAAGCGCAAAATTCATTGGATGGAGGTGTTTGCGGGCGAGAAAGCCAACAAGGCCTACAACACCTGGTTACCGGACGAAACCGTCACCGCCTGCCGGGATTATTTGATCTCCATCAAGGGTCCGCTCACCACGCCCGTTGGCGGCGGAATTCGCTCGCTGAACGTGGCTTTGCGCCAGCTCTTGGATCTTTATGTGTGTCTGCGGCCGGTGCGGTGGTTCAAGGGAGTGCCCTCCCCCGTCAAGACGCCGGAGAAAGTGGACATGATCATCTTCCGCGAGAACACGGAAGACATTTATGCGGGAATAGAATTCGAGCAAGGCTCCGCGGAGTGCAATAAATTTCTGGATCTATTCAAGCAGAGTTTTCCGCAGCAGTTCGCCAAGATCCGTTTTCCGGACACTTCCGGCATAGGATTGAAGCCCGCGTCCAAGGAAGGCACCGAGCGGCTGTTCCGCGCGGCCGTTAAGTACGCCATCGACAACAAGCGCAAGAGCGTGACGATCGTGCACAAGGGCAACATCATGAAATTCACCGAGGGTGCGTTTCGTGGTTGGTCCTATCAATTGGCCGAGCGAGAATTCCCCGCCCAGGTGTTCACCTGGGAGCAATGGGAGCGCATCAAAGCCGATCGGGGCGAAAAAGAAGCCAATGCGCAGATGGACGCGGCGAAGAACGCCGGCAAAGTCATCATCAAGGATGCGATCGCGGACATTACCTTGCAGCAAGTACTCACCCGGCCGGATGAATTCGACGTGGTCGCCACGATGAATCTGAACGGCGACTATTTGTCGGATGCCCTGGCCGCACAAGTGGGCGGCATCGGGATCGCGCCCGGCGGCAACATCAACTACATGACCGGCCACGCAGTTTTCGAGGCCACGCACGGCACGGCACCGAAGTACGCCGATCTCGACAAGGTCAACCCCGGATCGGTCATCCTCTCAGGAGAGATGATGTTCAGATACATGGGCTGGCTGGAAGCGGCGGATGCCATCATCGGCGCCATGGACAAATCGATCGCGCAGAAGACGGTCACCTACGATTTCGCGCGACTCATGCCCGGCGCGACCGAGGTCAAGTGCAGCGAATTCGGCGATATATTGATTCGAAACTTATGAGCGCGAAGCGCGGGTTGCGGCTGCGATGTTGAGTTGCGCAGGTTGCGGCAGCGAACGCCGCTTCAAGACATCGAATGCAGCGATTCGATACGCTTCGCTCATGGTGGGAAAATTGAAAATCTGTTCGATGAAGAAATCGGCAGTGGCGCCCGCCGCAATGGCAGCTTGACCCAAGTGCACGAGTTCGGTCGCGCCTTCTCCGAGCACCTGAACGCCCAGCACCCGCGCACTCGACCGATCGCACAATAGCGCCAGGAACCCCGATGGCTCGCCGGCGATATGCGCGCGAGCCACTTCGCTGAAATCAGCGCGGCCGACGATGACGTCCATATTCTTGGCTGCGGCCTCGCTCTGTGAGAGGCCGACGCAGGCGATCTCGGGAATGGTGTAGACGCCCGTCGGCACCAGACTGGTGAGGGCGGGCGGCGGCAATCCCAGCGCCACCAGAGCCGCGCGCCGGCCCTGATCGGCGGCCGCACAGGCCAGCGCCGGCGGGCCGATGGCATCGCCGGCGGCAAATATTCCGGGAATATTCGTTTCAAAGAAATCGTTGACTTGCACTGTTCCGCGCGCGCTGATGTTCAAGCCCAGCCGATCGAGTCCAATGCCCTCGAGATTGGCGACCCGGCCAAAAGCTGCGAACACGATGTCCGATGCCAGGGATTCGGCGCCGCGCAACTGAACTTCGACCTGGGAGAACCCATCGAAACGCGCGCCGCTGACCTCGGAACCACCGCAGTATTCGCCGCCCATCGCCCGAAACGCCGCCAGGAATCCTGAACGCAGCGCGGAATCAAGAAATCCCAGAGGCTCCGCCGCCTTGTCCAGCATCGTCACCGTGCAGCCCAGCGCGGCAAATATGGATGCGTATTCGCAGGCGATGACGCCGCTGCCCAACACCAGCATGGAGCGAGGAATATAGCCCAGGCTCAAAATGGAATCGCTGTCGACGACGTGTTCGTGGTCCACTTCAATGGCGGGCACATGCCGCGGCCGAGATCCGGTCGCAAGCACCACGCGCGGCGAGTGCAGCACGCGGCGCGAGCCGTCCAAATGTTGAACCTCGATCCGATGCGCATCCAAGAAAACGCCTTTGCCGCGGATCAGTTCGACTTTGTTGCGCACCAGCTGCGCCAAAAGATACCGGTCTTGCGCGGCGATCACTTTGTCGACGCCGTGCAAGAGAGCGGACAACGGCGCATCGCCGCGTAGTTCGACCGCCAGTGAGGTCGCACTGCCTTGCATGCGCCGATAGCGAAGCGCCTGCTCGCGCAAGGCCTTGCTGGGAATGGTGCCGGAGAGCAGGCAGGAGCCGCCCACCTGCGGCTCGCGCTCGACCACGCAGGCGCGAAAGCCGGCTTTCGCTGCTTGAATCGCTGCCTTCTGACCGGCTGGACCCGACCCTAGACAAATGAGGTCGAATTCGGCCGGTTGCATCACATGCCCGCCAGGCTGCGCACGTGATCCAGTTTTGTCAGCAGCAGCCGTCGATCGTCGGGAAACACGCCGAGCTGTTCAAATACCGGGCTCTCGATCACCATCGCTTCATCCAACAGTTGAGGATGCAGTGTGTGGGTCGCGAAGAGGTGCGCCGCATGCACGGTTCCGGCCAGATCGCTATGCGTTGAATTTCGGTAGTCGCGCCAATCGC
Source organism: Steroidobacteraceae bacterium (assembly GCA_035317945.1). Classification (GTDB taxonomy): domain Bacteria; phylum Pseudomonadota; class Gammaproteobacteria; order Steroidobacterales; family Steroidobacteraceae; genus Bog-1198. The sequence continues at coordinate 3,613 of DATHFW010000215.1, forward strand.
TCGCCCCGTCCTGGACATCCTCGGGCAGGCGCCAATTGTTCATCAACAATCGGCCGAAGCGAGGCTCGAATTCGCTCACCAGGCCGGCAAATGTCTGCGCGTCCATCACGGTGCGTTGCTGCGCCTCGAATCCCGACAGAATTTTCAGCGCGAGTGCTGCGCCGGTGCGATGCATCAGCGCGGCCAGGAACGCGCTCTCCACATGTTTGCGGCGCTCACGGGCAATTTCCTTGGCCCACAGTCCCGCCAACCACGCCTCGCGCCAAAGCTCTTCGGATTCCGGTTCGTGTCCCGGAGCGGTGAAGACCTCGCCGCGCAGCATCACCGCCATCGCGATGTTGCGCACCTCGGCAACGCCGAGCCATGACACGGCCTGCTGCAAGGAAACGATGGGCGCGCGCGGGCGTAGAGCCGGAGAATTCGCCACTCGCATGATCTCGCCGGCAAGGGCCGGGTCCGATTGGATCAGCCGCGCGAGCTGGGTTGCATCGGCCGCGTGCTCCGCGGTCAGTTCAGCGAGCTGCACGCAGACGCGCGGCATGGGCGCAATGCTTTGCGGGCTGGCCAAAGACTCGCCCATGAACGCGTGGGCCGCCTCGGAGTGCAACGCGGAAACGACGACTGCTGATTGAAGACTCACTTCTGGCACCTTTCACGACGTTCTTGTCGACCTCCTTTCAGATCGGCATCGGCGCGAGATGCTTGAGCGGGATTCAGATTATGTTAAGAACATTAGGTTAAATCAAAGGCTTGAGCAAGAATCAAAGGGCCTTAAACAAATGCCTGGGTTAACGCCTGGGCCAGATCATTTTTCAGGTCCTCTTCGTCTTCCAAGCCTATCGAGAGGCGTACGGTGCCCTTGCCCACCAACGAGGCTGCGCGCTGCTCTGCCGTGTACGTGCCGCCGTGCAGTAGCTGCGGCGGCATGACCAGCGACTCGGTGGAACCGACGCTGGCGGCAATGGAAAACAATTCCAAGGACTCCGCGAAGCGGCCGCCTTGGCTGAAGCCGCCGTCCAAATCAAGGCTGACCACTGTGCCGAAGTCTTTCATTTGCCGCCGCGCCAGCGCGTGCTGCGGATGGCTCGGAAGACCCGGATAGTGCACGCGCTTCACCCGCGGATCCTTGAGCAAAAACTCGCTGACGGCGAGGGCGTTGGCGCACTGGCGCTCGTAGCGCAGGAAATAAGTGCGCATGCCGCGCTGAATCAGGAAGGCCGCATGCGGATCGAGCGCCGGACCCATCGGCCCGATGTCTTTGCGCATGGCAGAGATGAGTTCGTGCCGCGCAATGATGGCCCCGCCCATCACATCGCCATGTCCGGAGGCGTACTTGGTCAGGCTGTGCAGGTACACGTCGATGTCGTAGTCACCGTGGTTGTGAAAGCCGGCAAAGGTGTTGTCCATCACGGTCAGACACCCCGCCGCCCGAGCATTCGCGGTCAAGTGTTCGATGTCGGCGATTTTAGTGATGGGATTGGTGGGGCTTTCGAAGATCACCAATCGAGTCGGCTTCTCCTTGAGCAATTTTTCGATGCCCGGCAAGTCTTCGATCGATAGCATGGTGTGCGTGACGCCAAACTTGGCCAGCAGGTGCTGCACGATGTAGCGCGTGGGTCCGTAGGATTCGATGAACAGCAGCACGTGATCGCCCGCTTTGCAGAGCGCGAGCAAGCTTGCCGCTATGGTCGCGACGCCCGAGCCCGTCAACAGGCAGTCGTCCCTGCCCTGCAGCCGGCTGAGCAACGCCTGCAATTGGGTCAGAGTGGGATTGGAGGTGCGCGAATAAAAAAACCCTTCCCGCTCGCCGCGCTGGTAGCGCAGCGTTTCATTCGTATCGTCGAACGAGAACTTCACCGACTGATAGATGGGAGCCACCAGCGGCCGATTGTCCTCAGGAACCTCGACGGCGGGCGGATGATTCACCAGAGTAGTATTTTTCATGAATACAACGATAATCGAATCATGGACTTCACGCTCACAGAAAATCAATTGATGATTCAAGCGGCGGCGCGGGAATTTGCGCAGAACGAGATTGCGCCGGTCGCCGCACGATTCGACGTGTCGGGGGAGTTCCCCAAGGACACCATCCGCAAAGCCGGCGAACTCGGCTTCATGGGTGTCGAGGCCCCGGAGGAATACGGCGGCGCCGGGCTCGATTCGATTTGCTTCGTGCTGATGATGGAGGAGATCGCCTACGCCGATGCCGCCCACTCGACCATCGTGTCGGTCAACAACAGTCTGTACAACAACGGAATATTGCAATTCGGGAACGAAGCGCAGAAACGCCGCTTCGTCGCGCCGGTGGCCTCCGGCAAGGCTCTCGGCTGTTATGGGCTGACCGAACCGCAATCGGGATCGGATGCGGCCAATATGCGCACCCGCGCGGTTTTATCGGCGGACCGCTCCCACTACCTGCTCAATGGGAAAAAGTCTTGGATCACCTCAGGCCCCGTGGCCGACTACATGGTGATGTTTGCCGTCACCAGTCCGGAAGCCAAGTCCCGAGGCATCACCGCCTTCATTCTCGACTGCCATCAACCCGGCTTCATTCGCGGCAAGATCGAGCCCAAACTCGGCATCCGCGCCTCCGCAACCTGCGAGATCGAATTCGTCGACTATAAAATCCCCATCGCCAATCGTCTGGGCGAGGAGGGAAATGGATTCGCCATCGCGATGACCATTCTCGATCAAGGGCGCGTCGGGATCGCCGCACAGGCGAACGGCATTGCACGCGCCGCCTATGATGCGGCCTTGAGCTATGCGAAGGAGCGCCGCGCGTTCGGCGCGCCGATCGGATCCTTTCAAATGACTCAGGCGAAGATTGCCGATATGAAGACCCGGCTGTCGGCATCGCGATTGCTGATGCTGCAGGCTGCTTGGGCCAAGCAAGCTGCGAAGAGCAGCGGCGCCAGAACCACGACCGAGGGCAGCATGGCGAAGCTCTATGCCTCGGAGACTGCCATGTTCAACGCACATGCGGCGCTGCAGATCCATGGCGGCATGGGCTACAGCAAGGAGATGCCCCTGGAGCGATACTTTCGCGACGCCAAGATCACCGAAATTTACGAGGGCACCAGCGAGATTCAGCGCATCGTGATTGCGCGTCAGGAAACCGGATTGCGCTAGCTTTCGAGCGCTCAAGGAGAGAGATAGCGATCAAGTTCGGCGTTGATCGCATCGGTTGAGTCGAACAGCGGTTCTGCGTGTTGTACGGACAAGCCCAGGTCCCTAATCCCGCGATCGATGAGCAGCAAATCCCGCGTCAGCATGCAAGGTTCGTGCAGCGTGAAATCCGCCATCTTGTGCGCGACGTTGACCACGTTGCTTTCCCACTGGAGCGCGCCCGCAGCGGCGTAGTTGTCCCATTGGGCCACGACCACGAGCACGGGCGGCGGCAAAGCCCAGGCGGAGATGACGCGCTGTCCAACGTCGTGACTAAAGATTTCGATGAGCCCGTCATAGTCGCTGCCGGCAAGCTCGAGGCCGGCGCGCTGTGCGGCATCGTGCACAGCACCCAGCGTGACCGCCCTGCCGATGTTATGCAGCAACCCGCAGAGGTAGCAGAGCCCCGTCTCCCGGTGGAGGAGATGCGCGAGCTGGCGTGCCCACAGCGCACTCGCCAACGAGTGGCGCCAAAGCCGGCGCGCCTTGCGATGCTGGCCCTCGACGTGCAGCATTTTTCCCTGCAAGGCCAGCGTAAAGGCAATGTTGGCGACGTCATCGAGACCCAGCCAGGCAATTGCGTGCTGCAGGGATGTGATCGGCAACGCCGGACGTTTGGCCGCCGACGAGGCAATCCGCAGAACGTATTGAGTCAGCGCAGCATCGGCCTGGATGATGTCCGCGAGCAGATGGGCGTTGCCGGAATTCTTGGTGCCGCTGGCCACTACGCGAACCGCCACCTCGGGCAGGGAGGGAATCGCCAACTCGTTGCGCGCCAAGGATTCCTCAACCAAGCCGCGCACCACGCCGGGGCTATCGAGTTCCTGAGTACTGGCGGATAGGTGTCGCACACTCAAAGGTAACGGCCGACGAAACAACGACTTGAGACGACAGGGCCGCGTTGATTGCACAACTTCCGGCAGAAAAATGCGTAAACTCCCACGAACATGAACGCCGTCGCAGATATTGCCGACGCAGCGCGACCTCCCGTGGGAAAAGAGCCGGAATCGCGATTGCGCGAGATCCCATACAACTACACCTCGCTGTCCGATCGCGAGATCGTCATCCGGCTGCTGGGCGAAACTGCGTGGACCGTTCTGGATGGGCTGCGCGGCGAGCGCCGCACCGGCCGCTCGGCGCGCATGCTGTACGAGGTGTTGGGCGATATCTGGGTGGTCGACCGCAACCCCTACCTGCAGGACGATTTGCTCGACAATCCCAAGCGGCGGCGCCAGCTCATTGCAGCCATGCAGCATCGTCTGGGCGAGGTCGAAAAGCGCCGCGACGGCGCCAATGAGGCGCGCCATACCAAGGTTGGGGAATTGCTGCAGGCCGCCGGACAGGCCGTGACGCGATTCGAACGGCAATTCGCCGATATCGCCGTCAAGCGCAAGCGCGCACGAAAGTTGCTGCTCCGGCACACCCGCGCCGACAATATCCGCTTCGATGCGTTCTCGCGCGTCGCGCACGTCACCGACGCCACCGACTGGCGCGTGGAATTGCCCTTCTTGGTTCTCATGCCCGATGGTGAATCGGAAATTCCCGGCTTGGTGCGCGACTGTATCGAGCTGGGGCTGACCATCATCCCGCGCGGCGGCGGCACCGGATACACGGGCGGCACGGTGCCTCTGACGCCGTGGTCCGCGGTGATCAATACGGAAAAGCTAGAAACCCTGGGCCCGGTCGAAACATTCGCGCTGCCCGGCAATACCGTCAGCACGGCCAGCATATTTTCCGCGGCCGGTGTCGTCACCAAACGCGTGAGCGAAGCCGCCGAACGCGCGGGCTTCGTGTTCGCGGTCGATCCAACCTCTGCGGACGCATCCTGCATCGGCGGCAACATTGCCATGAATGCCGGCGGCAAGAAAGCGGTGTTGTGGGGTACGGCGGTCGACAACTTGGCGTGGTGGCGCATGGTCGATGCGCAAGGCAATTGGCTCGAGGTCACGCGCCTGAACCACAACTTGGGCAAGATCCATGATGTATCGGTCGCGAGTTTCGAGCTGGTTTGGAAAGACGGTTCAAAGCCCGCGGAACAGGCCGAAGTGCTGCGCAGCGAGCGGCTTGACATCGAGGGCGCGAAATTTCGCAAGATCGGATTGGGCAAGGACGTTACCGATAAATTCTTGGGCGGATTGCCGGGCGTGCAGAAAGAGGGCTGCGACGGACTGATCACGGCCGCGCGATGGATTTTGCATCGCATGCCCAAGTACACCCGGACCGTGTGCCTGGAGTTTTTCGGTCAGGCACGCGACGCGATTCCCAGCATTGTGGAGATCACGCAGTACCTTGAGCAGAATGCAAGGTCAAAAGGCACGCTGCTGGCGGGCCTCGAGCATTTGGACGAGCGGTATTTGCGCGCGGTGGGCTATAGCACCAAATCGAAGCGCGGCGCCTTGCCCAAGATGGTGCTGCTGGGCGACATCGTCGGCGAGGACGAAACCGCGGTTGCGGCCGCCACCTCCCATGTCGTGCGTTTGGCCAATGCCCGCTCCGGCGAAGGATTCATTGCGGTCAACGCCGATGCGCGGCGCAAATTCTGGCTGGATCGCGCCAAGACCGCCGCGATCGCCAAGCACACCAATGCCTTCAAGATCAACGAGGACGTGGTCATTCCATTGGAGCGCTTGGGTGAGTACACGGATGCCATCGAACGCATCAATATCGAATTGTCCATCCGCAACAAGCTCGAATTGCTGACTGCTCTGGAAGACTATTTTTCCGGCGACGAGACTTGGGGCGCCGGCTCCGGACGCGCCTCGGATGGCGGCGCATCGGATCGCGACGCTGCGCGCACGGCCGAGGCTTGTGAAATGATCTCGAGCATCCGGTCTCGTTGGCGATACCTGCTCGACCACATGGACGATGCGGAGAGCGATTCTGGCAGCGTATTCGACCGGCTGCAGGACCGAAGCATTCGGGTCAGCTGGAAAACCGAAGTGCGGGCGACGCTGGCCCGCATATTTGTCGGCAGCGCCTTTGCGCCGGTACTCGAGCGTTGCGATGCGATACACAAGCACATCCTGCAAGGCCGTGTCTTCGTCGCGCTGCATATGCACGCCGGCGACGGCAATGTGCACACCAACATTCCGGTCAATTCCGACAATTACGCGATGCTGCACACCGCGAACCATGCGGTGGCGCGGATCATGCGCATCGCCCGTGCCCTGAACGGGGTGATATCCGGTGAACACGGAATCGGCATTACCAAGCTCGAGTACCTTTCCGACGTGGAGCTCGCCGCGTTTCGCAGCTACAAGCATCGGGTCGATCCTGAAGGGCATTTCAATCTGCACAAGTTGATGCCGCAAAGCGACTTGCGCCGCGCCTATACCCCCAGTTTCGGCCTTTTGGGACATGAATCCCTGATCATGCAGCAATCGGATATCAGCACCATCTCCGATGCCATCAAGGATTGCCTGCGTTGCGGCAAGTGCAAGCCGGTTTGCGCCACCCATGTGCCGCGCGCGAACCTGCTGTATTCGCCGCGCGATAAGATCCTGGCCACTTCGCTGCTCATCGAGGCGTTTCTTTACGAAGAGCAGACGCGGCGCGGCGTCTCGATTCGCCACTGGGACGAACTATCAGACGTGGCAGATCACTGCACCGTCTGCCACAAATGCCTCTCGCCCTGCCCGGTCGGCATCGACTTCGGGGATGTCTCCATGGGCATGCGCGATCTGCTGCGCCGCATGCACAAGAAGCGTTTCAATCCCGGCACGGCCGCCTCGATGTTTTTCTTGAACGCCACCAATCCGCAGACGATCAAGCTGACTCGAAAGGTCATGATCGATTGGGGCTACAAAGTGCAGCGGCTCGGCAACCAGGCGCTCAATACATTCGCCAGGGCGCAGACCAAGCGGCCGCCGGCCACCACCGGCAAGCCGCCGATCAGGGAACAAGTCATTCACTTCGTCAACAAACGCATGCCGGGCGGTCTGCCGAAGAGAACGGCACGCGCGCTCCTCGACATCGAAGACCGCAACTATGTTCCCATCATCCGGGACCCCGCCAGGGTCAGCAGCGAATCCGAAGCGGTGTTCTATTTTCCCGGCTGCGGTTCCGAGCGCTTGTTCTCGCAGGTGGGGCTCGCCACGCAGGCGATGCTGTGGCATGTGGGCGTGCAGACCGTGCTGCCCCCGGGGTATCTGTGCTGCGGATATCCGCAGCGCGGCGCCGGAGAGTTCGATAAGGCCGAAAAGATCATCACCGACAACCGGGTGTTGTTTCATCGGGTTGCCAATACGCTCAACTACCTCGACATCAAGACGGTGGTGGTGAGCTGCGGCACCTGTTTCGATCAACTACAGGGCTACGAGTTCGATAGTATATTTCCGGGATCCAAGATCATGGACATCCATGAGTATCTCTTGGAGAAGGGAGTTAGGCTGGAAAATGTCACCGGCACGCGATACATGTACCATGACCCCTGTCATTCGCCGATGAAGAAATACAATCCGCTCACAGTCGTGAATACGCTGATGAACAGCGAGCAGAACGGCAACATAGCCTTGAACGAGCGCTGTTGCGGCGAGTCGGGCACGCTCGCGGCCACGCGTCCGGATATTTCGACCCAGGTGCGTTTCCGCAAGGAGCAGGAGGTACGCGCCGGCGTGGACGAAATCCGCACCGCCGGCCATCAGGGTGAGGTGAAAATACTCACATCCTGCCCGTCCTGCCTGCAAGGCCTGAAACGCTTCAACGACGATGCGGAAATGGACGCCGATTACATCGTGGTGGAAATCGCCAAGAATCTGCTGGGACCCGACTGGCTGCAGGACTACGTGAAGCGCGCGAACAGCGGCGGCATTGAGCGAGTTCTGGTTTAGAAGCATGCTAACGGCAACTGAATCGTGCGATGTGGCGGTGATCGGCGGCGGGCCGAGCGGCAGCACCGCGGCGACCTTGCTGGCGAAGCAAGGCTACAAGGTGATAGCGCTGGAGAAGGCGCAGCACCCGCGATTCCACATCGGTGAGTCGCTGTTGCCGATGAATCTGCCGGTGTTCGAACGCCTCGGCGTGCTGGACAAAGTGCGCGCGCTGGGCATATTCAAGCCCGGCGCCGATTTCGAGGCGGACAATGAGCGCGGCTACAACACCTACGCCTTCGCGCGCGCCATAGGCGACAGCCCACCGCACGCCTACCAAGTGTGGCGGCAGGACTTCGACAAGATGCTTTACGATCACGCACGCGAAAGCGGCGCCGACGCCCGTGAGGGGCATGAAGTATTGAGCGTTGAGCAGATCGGTCCGCGCGAGACTCGGCTCGAGGTTCGCACCAACGAGGGCCGCAGTTACGGCATTCAGGCGCGCTACCTCGTCGATGCGAGCGGGCGCGACGCGTTCTTGTCCGCCAAAAAGAAACTGCGCCGCAAGAACAACGAGCACCAGAGCGCCGCCATCTTCGGCCACTTCCGCGGCGCAGAGCTGCGTCCGGGGGAGGACGCCGGCAACATCAGCATCTACCGCTTCGACCACGGCTGGATGTGGATGATCCCGCTGCCCGACGGCGTGATGAGCATCGGCGCGGTATGCCGGCCGGAATATCTAAAGCAGCGCAAAGGCCGCTCGGTAGAGTTCCTGATGGATACGCTCAACAAAAGCCCCGGCTTACGAAAGCGAATTGAACGCGCCGAGCTCATCAGCGAGGTACGCGTCACCGGCAACTATTCCTATGACTCGACCCAGATGGGCGGGACGGGCTGGGTGCTGGTGGGCGATGCGTTCGCATTTCTCGATCCCGTGTTCTCTTCCGGCGTCTACCTGGCCATGAGCGGAGCAGAACAAGCTGCTGCGGTGATCGACACGGCGCTGCGCGAACCGCAGCGCGAGAAGGGGCTGCTCCGCAAGTTGGAAAAGCGCCAGCGCGCCGGCATGGCGCGATTTTCGTTCTTCATCTACCGCTTCAACGGTCCCGTGATGACGCAAATGTTCCGTCAACCGCGCAACACCTGGCAGCTGGAACAGGGCGTGATTTCGATGCTTGCCGGGGATCTGTTCGATACGCCGAAGGTTTTGAGGCGCCTGCGCCTGTTCAAGCTTGTCTATGCCATCGCCGGCCTGCGCGATTGGCGCCGCTGGAGATCCGAGCATAAGTATCGGCTGGCGCAGGCGCGCTCGCAATTCACCGGCGGCAACACGCCGCTGGATAAAATCTAGTTCACGCTATACCGTCGCTTTGTCGAGCCTGGCCCGCCGCGCCATCCATAGGCTCACGCCGACGATCATCGTGGTCACCACGGCAAGTGTGAGGGTCGCGAGCACGTTGATTTCGGGGCTGACGCCCAAGCGGACTTTGGAAAACACCACCATGGGCAAGGTGCTGCTGCCCGGACCGGAGGTGAAGCTGGAGATGACCAGATCATCCCAGGACAGCGTGAAAGCCAGGAGCCACCCCGACAAAATCGCCGGAAAAATGATCGGCAGCGTGATGACGAAAAACACCTTGAAGGGACGTGCACCCAAATCCATCGCCGCTTCCTCGAGCGCGGTGTCGAAGCTCGCCAAACGCGAATTCACGATGACCGTCACGTAGGCCATGGAAAAAGTCATGTGACCGATGGTCATGGTGGTGATTCCGCGTCCGGCCGGCCACCCGATGAGTTGCTCGAGGGCGACGAACAGCAGCAGCAATGATAACCCCGTGATCACTTCGGGCATGACCAACGGCGCTGTCGTCATCGCGTTCAAAGTAAATCGTCCGCGGAACTGACTGAATCGTGCCAAGCCGAAGCCGGCAAGCGTGCCCAAAATCACCGAGCCCGTGGCATTGATGACGGCCACCTTCAAGGAGATCCACGCCGCGTCCAGAATCTCCTCGTTATTCAGCAGCGCGTAGTACCACTTGAGCGTCGGCGAATTGGCGCCGTCCCAAACGGTCACCAGCTTGGAGGCGTTGAACGAAAACACCACCATGGATAGGATCGGGATGTAGAGAAATGCGAAGCCGAACGCAATACAGGTCAGGATAAAAAACGAACTGCGATAATTCATCGTGCGCCCGCCGATTCGCGCGCTTGTACGCTTTGGTACCACATCATGAACGGCACCAAGAGTATCAGCAGCAAGATCGCCACCGCGCTGGCCACCGGCCAGGCGCGGTTCGAGAAGAATTCATCCCACAGCACCCGCCCGATCATGAGTGCGTTCGGACCGCCGAGCAGCGCCGGGATCACGAATTCACCGACCGCCGGGATGAACACCAGCATCGAACCG
>DATHFW010000216.1:0-8636 GCA_035317945.1 Steroidobacteraceae bacterium
CTTGAGGAAGGGAGCCGAATCTTCCTTGTCGGGCGGCGCGTCCATAACAATGTAGCTGTCCGCGCCCCGCGTCACACGAAAATATCGGCGAAAGCTAGCATCGACGGAGGCCGGCGCGATGACGCTGCCGGCAAATCCCAACTCCCCGATCACCCACTGCGTCAAGTGTGCGAGGCGGGAATCGCTTGCATCCAATACTTCCATGCTTGACCATTCATAAACCGCAAATGCGGCGATTTAAGTATACCGACTAAGGCGACGCATTTTGCCCATGGCTTCTCACGTTCGGGCCGCATTTATTTTGTACTGCCTGGCAAGCTGCCTGGCGCGCGCCGCGGATGTTTGCCCCGCTCCGCCCAAATACACCTTTGTTCGCCCCGCCGACATCCCGCTCGACGATCATCGCATCCACGTCGACAGCGACGATGCGGTGCTGGGCGCCGACGGCAACGCAGTGCTCAACGGGCGGGTGACGGTTCGCCAGGACGAGCGCAGCGTCGCCGCCGATTCGGTCACCTACGATTACGGCAATGACAAATTGACCGTCACGGGCAAGGTGGATTTCCTCGATCCGAAATTGCGGGTGCGCAGCGACAGCGGCAGCTACGAAACGGACGGCGGCGCCAATTTCAACCAGGCCTTCTTTCAGCTCATGGACCGCAACGGCCGCGGCTTTGCCAAGGACGTCGACCTGCATCCGGACGGCAAGCTGGATTTGAACGATGTCCGCTACACCAGCTGCCCGGTCGGCAACGAGGATTGGAGCTTGAGCGCATCGAAGTTAAATCTCGACACCAAGCTCCAGGAAGGCGTTGCACACCATGTGACCATGCGCTTCAAGGACGTGCCGATTTTTTACACGCCCTATATCTCCTTTCCTTTGGGCGATGAGCGCAAGAGCGGCGTGCTGTTTCCCAGCTTCGGCCATTCCGGCAGCAATGGCTTCGACGTGGAAGTGCCGTATTATTTCAACCTCGCGCCGAATTATGACCTGACGGTGACGCCGGGACTGTTGACCGCGCGCGGCGTGCAACTGGCCGAGGATTTCCGCTATTTGACGGCGCATTCTCACGGCCAATTCGACGCCACGTTCCTGCCCAACGACAAACAGCAACATGACGATCGCAGCTACGTGCGCTACACCGACATAACGGACATCCGGCCCGGACTCAGGTTCGATGCCGACATCGCCAGCGTCAGCGACAGCAACTACTTTCAAAGCTTCGCCGTGGGAACCGAGCAAACCAGCGTGACCTTTCTCGAACGCCGCGCGGACTTGCTGTACTACGATGACACCTGGCGGATCCGCGCACAGCTGCAAAACTTCCAAACCATCGACACCACCGTGATCGATGCGGACCGCCCCTACTCGCGAGTACCGCGAGTACAAGCGAGCGCGCTGTATCCCATCGCGAACAGCAACTTCGAACTGGGGTTCGACAGCGAGGCCGTGAATTTCCTGCGCGGCGTCGGCCCCACCGGCGTGCGACTGAATCTCTCGCCGGAAATTCGCTGGTCGAGCCGCGGGCCGGGGTACTTCTTCGAGCCGGCCGTCGGCTACGACTTCACGCAGTACGACTTGCAGGACGCGGGGCTCGGCCGGCCCAGCACGCCGTCGCGAGCCCTGCCGTATGTACGCGTGGACTCCGGACTGGTATTCGAGCGCGAAGCGGGCTCTCAGGGTCAGCGTACTCAAACGCTGGAGCCGCGGCTGGTCTACAGCTTCGTGCCCTATCGCAATCAGGATGAATTGCCGATCTTCGATAGCGGCTTGCCCGATCTTAATTTGACGGAGCTGTTTCGTACCAACCGCTACGTGGGGTCGGATCGCATCGGCGATGCCAACCAGGTGGCGCTGGCCGTGACCACGCGGCTCTTCGACACCGTGTCCGGAACCCAGTATTTGTCGGCGACCATTGGTCAAATTCGCTATTTCTCGATCCCGCGGGTGGGACTGCCCCAGGATGCGCTGTCGCTCCAAGGGATTGGCAACAACCAGTTCGGGCAGCCCTTGGGAACCATACCCTTGGTGAACCCCTTGGCCGTACCCGGCGCCCTGAGGGCCCCCGGCGGACAATCGTATGTGGCGTTCCCCGGGCAATATTTCCCCGGCCAGTATCCCTATGGCTTGTCCCGACCGTCCCAGGTCCTCGCCACGGGGCAGGACCCGGCATTCCCTGCCTCGGACATCGTCGCGGAAGTCGCCCTGACGGGTTACAAGCACCTGGGCGTCAATCTCGACTACCAATGGAATCCCTACACCTCACAGACCGAGAAATCGGAGATTTCGGTCCAATACCGCCCCGACCCGGGCCGGGTGATCAACATTGGCTATCGCTTCCAGCAGGGCATTCTGAAGCAGTGGGACGGCTCTTTTGCGTGGCCGATTGCCGAACATTGGAACACCGTGGGTCGCTGGGTGTATTCCCTGCAAGACCGGCAAACGATCGAGCAAGTGGCCGGTTTTGAGTACAAAAGCTGCTGTTACAAGGTCCAGTTGGTGCAGCGCCGCTACTTGAGCATCCGTCCCGGCACCACGACCGCCGGGGGCACACTGGACACGTCGATTGCATTACAATTGGAACTGACGGGCTTGAGTTCGGTCGGAAAACGTGAGGATTCCTTCCTCGAACAGTCTATCCGCGGGTACTCCACCCGCGACCCGAACAGCCAATAAACAGGTTATGGACTTAGGATTTTGACCCATGCGTAAAGTTGCCCAACTCTGTGCGATCCTCATCGCGCAGATCCTGCTGCTGTCCCCGTCCCATGCGCAGACCCGCGACATCGGTGTTCACGGAGAAATGCTCGACCGCATTGCGGCCATCGTCAATGACGGGCTGGTCTTGAAGAGCGAACTCGATGTGCAGATGTCCTCGGTGCAGAAGCGCCTGCAGGAGCAGCGGGTCGAACTGCCCTCCCAGAGTGTGCTTCAGCAGCAGGTGCTCGATCGGTTGGTCTTGCAGGAAATACAATTGCAGCGTGCGAAGCACGTCGGCCTCACGATTACCGATGAACAACTGAACGGTGCGCTGCAGGAGATTGCAGGGCGAAACAAGATCCCGTTCGATCAGTTGCCGACAGCGCTCGCCGCGCAAGGCGTCGATTACAAAGCATACCGCGAATCGATGCGCAAAGAGCTGACCTTGAGCACCTTGCGCCAACGCGACGTCCTTGCCCACATCAATGTCTCCCCGCATGAAATGGAACAGTATCTCGCGCGCCAGCAAAACGCCGCGGCGAACGATGAATTCAACGTCTCGCACATCTTGCTGTCGCTGCCCGCCGCCGCCACCCCGCAACAGCTCGAGGAAATCTCGCACAAGGCACAGGATGTTGCCGTGCGGGCCGGCAAGGGCGAGGACTTCGGGCAGCTGGCGATCGGCAATTCGAACAGCCAAACAGCCTTGGACGGCGGTCAGCTGGGCTGGCGCAAGGGCACGCAGTTGCCGCAGTTCATCTTGGATCTGGTCGTCAAAATGAAACCCGGCGAGGTCAGCGAACCGGTTCGCACGCCGAGCGGCTACCACATCGTGAAACTGAATGAACGCCGCAGCGGCGAGGCGCCGGTCATCATCAATCAGATCCACGCGCGCCACATCCTGATGAAGCCGAATGAACTTGACGACGATGCGACCGTGCGTGAGAAGCTCGCCAAGCTTCGCGAGCGGATCGAGAAAGGCGAAAGCTTCGCCGGCATTGCCTCGACCGCGTCGGAAGACCCCGGCTCGGCCCCGGATGGCGGCGACTTGGGATGGAGCGGACCCGGCACCTTCGTGCCTGAGTTCGACAAGGCGATCGCCGATTTGAAGGAAAACGAGATCAGCGAGCCCTTCAAAACCCGCTACGGTTGGCACATCGTGCAGATGCTGGGCACCCGTACTTACGACAGCACCGATGATGTGCGGCGCCAGAAGGCCTTTGCCGCCATCCGCGAGAGCAAGTCGGATGAAGAGACCGAGTTGTGGCTGCGTCGATTGCGCGACGACGCATTCATCGAAACCAAGATGTAGTGTACATACCTCGCATCGTCATCACGTCGGGGGAACCCGCCGGTGTGGGACCGGATGCCTGCGTCACTTTGGCGCAGACGGATTGGGAAGCCGATCTGGTGGTGGCAGCGGACGCTCATCTGTTGGCTGCCACGGCGGCCGCTCTCGGGTTGCCTTTGAGCATCGAACGCTACGACTTGAGACGGCCCGCCAAACCTCATCGCGCCGGAAATCTTCAGGTTCTGCACATCCCGGCGCGCTGCGAGGTGATCGCCGGCAAGCCGGACGTGCGCAACGCCGCCTACGTGATCGAGATGCTGGATCGCGCCTGCGATGGCTGCACCAACGGCGAGTTTGCCGCCATGGTGACCGCACCGGTGCAAAAGAGCACGCTCATGGATGCCGGCTACGCCTTCAGCGGCCATACCGAATATCTTGCGGAAAGAACGCGCGCGGCGATGCCCGTGATGCTGTTGCTCAACGATCAATTGCGAGTGGCCTTGGTAACCACCCATTTGGCGCTGGCCGATGTGCCGAGCGCCATCACCCAAGAGCGGCTGCGCTCTACATTACGCATCGTGAACATGGACCTGGAGCGGCATTTTTCCTTGCTTCCGCCGAGGATTGCCGTACTGGGCTTGAACCCGCATGCCGGCGAGGGCGGACATCTGGGCCGGGAGGAATTGGACATAATCGAGCCCGTGATTCGGGAACTCCAAGATGAGGGGTTGAACTTGCAGGGGCCCATTCCGGCCGACACGGCGTTCACGAAGCGCTTCCTCAAAACCGTCGATGTGATTGTGGCGATGTATCACGATCAAGGACTTCCCGTCATCAAGCACGTTGGATTCGGCAATGCGGTGAACATGACGTTGGGCCTGCCGATTTTGCGCACCAGTGTCGATCACGGCACCGCCCTGAGTCTTGCGCGCTCCGGAAAGGCCGACACCGGCAGCTTGAGCGCCGCTCTGGCCCTTGCCATAGAACTGGCAAGTGCGCGCAGCGATCATGCTGGTTCGTAAGCGCTTTGGTCAGCACTTCCTGCATGATCCCGGCGTCATCCGACGCATCATCGACGGCGTGTCGCCGGCCGTCGGCGACCGCATCGTAGAAATCGGCCCGGGACGCGGCGCCCTGACCTGGGATCTCTTGCGCCGCGCGCAAGCACTGGATGTGATCGAGATCGATCGCGACCTGGCTCAATCGCTGAAAGAAGATCCGCGCGCAACCGGCGCCTTGCACGTGCACGTTGAAAACGCGCTCGATACCGACTTCGTGCGCTTGCGAGCCGCAGGCGCCCCGCTGCGCATCGTCGGTAATCTGCCCTACAACATCTCGACGCCGCTGCTGTTTCGCCTCCTGTCCCAGCGCTCGGCGATCGCAGACATGCACTTCATGCTGCAGAAGGAAGTGGTCGATCGCATGACCGCGCAACCCTCGAACAAGACATATGGCCGGCTGACCGTCATGCTGGCGGCTGTGGCTGAAGTCGAAAAGCTGTTCGACGTCGGGCCGGGCGCCTTTCAGCCGCGGCCCAAGGTCTGGTCGGCCATCGTGCGGTTGCGCCCAACGCTCGAGCCCCGCTTCGAGATCGGCGATGACGGCGTGCTTCGAACCTTGGTGACAGCCGCGTTTTCACATCGGCGCAAAATCTTGAGCAATGGCCTCAAGGGGCTGCTCACGCCGGAGGAGATTGAATCCTGCGGCATCGACTCGCAGCTGCGGCCGGAGGCTCTGACGCCGGCGCAATTCGGCCTGCTCGCTGCCCGCCGCTCTCAGCTATACTCAAAGGCGCATGGCCGGCTATAAGAAAATCTTGGTATTGTTGGATCTGTCGGACGCCAGCGAACAAATCGCCGTCGCCGCACGGGATATGGCTGCGCACTCGAATGCTGCGATGGTCATATTGCATGTCGTCGAATTCGTGCCGAGCGAGCCCATGGGCGAGACACTGATGCCGACGATACAAATTGAAGAAGATTTGGTGCAGCGCTCGCGCGTCAAGATCGACGAGCTGCGCGCGCGCCTGTCACTGCCGCGAGCCACGGCGAGAGTGGAAGCCGGCAACAAAAAAACCGAGATTCTTCGTGTTGCCAAGGAAGAGGGCGTCGACTTGATCGTCCTCGGCAGCCGCGTGCGTCACGGTCTCGGCATCCTGGTGAACTTTACCGAGGACACCGTCCTGCACGCTGCACACTGCGATGTGCTCGCAATACGGTTGCCTTAAGACATGGAAGCATGACTCCCGAACCGGTCAATCCCAGAATTCGGGTCGAAGTCGAGACTTCGTATATCGAAGAACAATCCGATCCGCGCGACAAGCGCTTCGTATTCTCCTGCACCATTACGATTCGCAATGAGGGCCAGGTGCCGGCGCGCCTGCTCACCCGCCATTGGATCATCACCGATGCCAACGGCAATGTGAAAGAGACGCGCGGCGATGGTGTGGTCGGTGAGCAGCCGTATTTGAAGCCGGGCCAGGGATTTCGCTACTCCACCGGCGCGGTCATTGAAACTCCCGTCGGCACGATGCAGGGCAGCTATCAAATGGTGGCCGATGACGGCCAGCAATTCGATGCGCCTATCGCGCCGTTCAGGCTGGCGATGCCCGGGGTGTTGCATTAGGAGCGCGCACGCTCCTAAATTCGCGGGTGCCTGATGGCGCTCTATGCCATCGGTGACGTGCAAGGCTGCGACGCGGAACTCGGCGCACTGCTGGGAGCCTTGAAATTCTCGGCCGATCGCGATTCTCTCTGGTTCGTCGGCGACTTGGTCAACCGCGGACCGGATTCGCTCAAGGTATTGCGTAGAATTCGCGCCTTGGGCGATGCCGCCACGGTCATTCTCGGGAATCACGACCTGCATCTGCTGGCGGTGGCGCATGGCGGCGCGCGTTTGCGCGACGACGATACCTTGCAAGCCGTTCTCGCAGCCCCCGATCGCGCCGTACTGCTCGACTGGCTCAGCAGCCGGCCGCTGCTGCACGAGGATCCGCATTTGAACGTCTGCATGGTGCATGCCGGATTGGCGCCGCAATGGGATCTTGCATTGGCGAGAGAGTGTGCGCACGAACTGGAGAGGGCCTTGAGGCGCGATCCGGCAAAACTGTTCGAGCGACTGTACGGCGATCAACCGGATCGTTGGGACGACGCCCTGGAAGGTGAAGAGCGGCTGCGCTTCATTGCGAACTGTCTCACCCGGCTGCGCTATTTGGATGCGCAAGGCCGCTTGGCGCTGCGCGCCAAGGGGTCGCCTAAGAAGGCGCAGAGCAAGTCGCTCATTCCTTGGTTCGAGGCGCACGGCGCCCGCTGGCGCGGATCGCGCATCTTGTTCGGCCACTGGTCGACGCTGGGGTACTTCAGCAACGCCGACGTCACGGGATTGGACACAGGATGTGTGTGGGGAGATTGCCTGACCGCACTTCGGCTGGACGTGCCGGATGCCAAACCCGTGCAGGTGCGGTGCGCTTCGTCTAAGGACTCGTAGCGGTCTTCGGCATCGCAGCCGCCCTCAAGATCTCACCGCGCACAAAAAAGCGGCTGCCGCTCGCCTGATACGGCACGCAGGTGATGTCCTGCTTCACATCTTTCGTGGCGAATTTGGGCAGGATCTGGCGCGCGAATTCCTCGACCAACTCGCAGTCGCCCACGCCATAATTTCGAAAGGCATCGCTGGTCAGCGTGAAGGACTCATAGCGCGCCGCCACGGCTGACAAGTCGCCGGCGCGCAGGGGCTGGGCTGCCGCGTCCGGCAATACGGGCGATGAGAAAACGATGCTCAGGCGGGGACCCAAGTAACCCTGGCGCAGGGGCGCGGACTCGTTGCAGCCCAAAAGCGACACCTTCAGATCGCGGCGCGCCCCCAAGTCCAAGAGCAGCGAGCGCATCTTATCGCGCAGACCTTCACAGGAATAACGCGCCGTGCGGCCCATGTAGGAAAAATCCAGGCGCTGCTCCTTCCATACCGCGGACACGGGGTTGCCCGCTCCCTCTTCGGCCGCCCACAGCGGCAAGGAGAACATCAATCCGACACCGGCAAGCACCCACAACGCGCGCATAGACCCTCCGGCTTGGTTTGACCGCGCCAGGCCCAACGAAGTTTCAAGGCCGCTATAATGTGTGCATGTCAGCCGCCGCCCCGCCCTTCAATCTGCGCCGATGGATCGATCAGAACCGCGACTTGCTCAAACCGCCCGTGGGCAACAAGTTGCTCTTTGAGGACAGCGCTTTCATCATTATGGCGGTCGGCGGACCGAATTCGCGTAAAGACTTTCACCACGATCCCGGCGAAGAATTTTTCTTCCAGATCGAGGGGGACATGGTGCTGAAGACGGTGCAGGACGGCCGCGTGACGGACGTGCCCATCCGCGAGGGCGAGATGTATCTTTTACCGGCGGATGTACCGCATTCGCCGCGGCGACCCGCGGGCAGCGTCGGCATCGTGGTCGAACGGCGGCGCGCTCCGGACGAACTGGATGGATTTTCCTGGTATTGCGAAAACTGCGGGAACCGCCTCTTTCTAGAGCGGGTTGCGGTGAGCGACATCGAAACTCAACTCCCTGGAATCTTCGCGCGCTTCTATGCCAGCCTCCAGCATCGCACTTGCAGCGTTTGCGGAACTGTCATGCAGGCCCCCGCCTGAGCG
>DATHFW010000217.1:0-11410 GCA_035317945.1 Steroidobacteraceae bacterium
CATGAGTTCTCGAATGGCGGAGAGAATGGCGGTGATGGCATCATCGTGCTCGGCCAATTTTTTATCGAGTCGGGCTTCGAGTTGAGCGAAGCGTTTGGCGAGCACTTTGTTTGAGGCGAGCAGTTCGCGCATGCGCACAAAGGTACGCATGATCTGGATGTTGACAGCGATGGCGCGCTCGCTGTTGAGGACCGAAGAGAGCATGGCCACGCCCTGTTCGGTGAAGGCATAGGGTGCATAGCGACGACCACCCCGCTCAACTTTTGAGATCACAATCTGTGACCTCAAAGCGGACCACTCCGCGGCGCTGAGTTGGAGCATGAAATCTTTCGGAAACCGAGAAAGGTTGCGCTTAACGGCTTGGATGAGTACGCGAGTCTGAACGCCGTAGAGTACGGCAAGATGCTCATCGAGCAATACTCTGTGGCCGCGCACAACGAGGATCGCGCGGCCGATCTGCTCGACCACGACGGGAATCGCACGCTTCGTCTTAGCCGTGGTCAACGCGATTATCCGGTGCGAGCCGCCTGATTAAGAAATCCTTCCAGCAGGTGTTCATAGTGACTCTGTTTACCTCAAGCCATCTTGGAAATAAAGGCATCTTTAGTTCAATTCAGGGGTCTTTTCCGGCTCCTAAAACAGTCATATTGGGAGTCATATTGTTTGTTTCTATAACGTATCGGCGGGCGATCGCCACCCTGGAATTCGGACGTCAACTTGTAGAAGTTTGGCGCCGTCAGTGGCGCATCAACGCGCCGCGCACCCTGCTGGTCTGTGCGGCCAACACGGTGGCCGCCTTGCGCGAGCGTATCTGCGCTGAACTCAACGCCAGAGCACGATGGCGATGGCCGCAACCCCATTGTTGACGGCATGCAGAACGAAAGAGGGGCGCAGCGAGTTATAGCGCAACGCCAGAAACGAAGTGGCCATTCCCAGCAGAAACCGATCGAGCAACGCCAGCCAACCCGCCACTCCATTACCGAAGCTATGGCTGTGCACCGATGCAAACAGCACACTGATAAGCACCATGGCCTGCCACGCGGCAATTTTTTGCCTGAGCCAATCCAGCAGCAACCCGCGAAACATCAGCTCTTCTGCGAGGGGTCCGATGATGACGATGAAGAGGATGGCAATCGGCAGCTGTCGAAGGTCGCCGGCGGTGATGCCGCTATCCGGCGTGCCCGTCATCTTGATGCCCAGCGACATCAAGATTTCGGCCACTGCCATGATGAAGACAATCAGTGCGATGGCGCCGGCCGCGCTCGCGACAACGACTCTGCGTTCAACGGGTGCGAATCGGATTTGCAAGCGTGGCCAGCCACGGCTGCCCGACAGCGCTCGATAGCCTCCGATCCAGCAAAGGTCGTTAACGGTCCCGGCGAGCATCGCCGTCTTGAAGGGCGATGCGTCGAACGATCTTGCAAGCCCGTAGGCGATCAGTTGGACGGCGAGTGCGCCGATGAACAGCGCAAAGATGTCCCAAAACTTGACGACCGGCGTGCCCGTATCAACCCGCGCTGAAAGTACTCATCACTGCGCGAATGATCATGAACCACAGCGCCAAAGCGGATATGCAATACAGCCAGAATCTGAGAATGACGATGTTGATCGTGCAATGCACCGCGCTGTGCAGGACTCGAAAGCCGAAGAAAATCCAGGCAGCAACCAGGTAGCCCAGGTCGACTCTGGTTGTGACGAATAGGTACAGCACGATGACATAGAAAAGCGTCGGAAGCTCGAAGAGATTCTTGAGATTGTCCGACGGATTGGCCACTGACGGCGGAGAGATACGCGCGAGTTCTGCCGCTGTCAGGCGATTGAGATCGGTTTTGCTTTTCTGAAGGAACGGTATGCGCTTCGCGTACATGTAAAACCAAACGATGAGCGTCAGCAGCATCGTCAAGACGAAGGGGGCAAAGATCGCGGTTTGTTTCATGGTGTTGCCTTGAGGTTACTCGGTGACTGCGCGGCTGCGCATCCGGGGCCGCTGACCACAGCGGAGCCTGAAGGTTACTTAGAAGCGGCCCGCGTTGACGTCAAGAATGAATTGCGTCAGGCCGGCCATGTAAATCTGCTGATCGTCGTAGATGGCAAGGTGGCTGCCGTTTGGACAATACAAATAGCGCCCCTTTTTCACCGACTTCGCTATTTTCTCCATCTGGGCAGGCTCCATCGTGTCGTAGCGGGCACCGATGGACAGCGTTGGCACGGTGATTTTCGGCAGGTCCGCGGTTCGATCCCAGTCCGCGAGCTTGCCGCTGGCGCCCATTTCACTCGGGCCCTGCATGGGAACATAAATCTTTTTGTTGATCTTGGCGAAGGCGCGTAGGACCGGATCGGGCCACTGATCTTGCGGCATGCGCAAGATGTGATCGACGTAGAAATGCTGCATCAGCAGCTCTTCATAGCGGGGGTCGTCGTATTGGCCCTTCGCTTCCAATTGCTTGATGTCGGCGAGCGCCTTCTGATCCATGGCCGGCATGAGCACGCTGCTCGCATAGCGGTTGTATGCCGGAATGCTGGCGACCATATTTGAAATCACCAGCGCCTTCATGTTCTGCTGGTACTTGAGCGCGTACTCCAGCGCCAAGATGCCGCCCCAGGATTGGCCGTAAAGGTAGAAGTTGCTTTTGTCGAGTTTGAGCGCCTTGCGCACTTGTTCAACTTCTTCAACGAAGCGCGGCAAGTCCCAGAGTGCCGGCTGGTCCGGTTGATCGCTGTACGCGGAGCCAAGCTGATCGTAGTAGTAGTATTCGATGCCGGCATTGGGAAAGTAGCTGTCGAAGGCCTCGAAATATTCATGGGTGGCGCCCGGCCCGCCGTGCAGCAGCAAAACCTTGATGGTCGGATTGTTGCCGACGCGCTTGGTCCAGACGCGGAAAGCGCCCTTCGGTGTTTGGATTGTGATCAGCTTCACGCCGCCTGAGAGGACGTCGTCACGGCCCGATTGATCGAAATAAGCGGCCGGTGCCGCGCTCACGGATGCCGTCATCGAAGAGCCCAGGCTGCAGGCAATCGATATGAGCAGGAGGCGCAGCAGTGGATGCATGGCTTTTTCCCGTTGTTCATCGCTGTCTGCGAATGGAGACTCGCTCGCCGTAGGCTATGATCAGTCAGGAATATCACGATGCTTCTTCGCGGTCAAACATGAGGGGAAACAAAATTAACGACGGCAGCACCACACGACGAGAGTTCTTGGTTGCAGTTGGCGTTTGCATGAGTACGGCACCGCTATTCGGATGCGGTGGGGGAACGTCTGCGACTGTCGCGACGGCACTGCCTCCGCCTTCCACTCCGCAGTCGTCGGACATCACGCCAACCGTCACTTTCGACGACATCGCAACGCCGGGTTTGACGACATTTTATGGTGACCTCAGTGGCTCATCCATGCCGAACCCCGTATTTGGCTTCTCCGGAGCCGTAAGTTCCGGCGTCACCCAACTTGGACCGGCTTATCCGCGCCGCAATATGGTGAGCGCAGATACCTCCAATTCAGACACTTTTTCGCCGGGAACGATTTACGCTTCGTTCTATCACACCGGGAAGACGCTCGACCTGATTCAGTATGGCGCGAGCGACACGGTCACGGTGTATATCAATGACACATTCTTGGCTCGTTACGCCGGTGAGTTGGCAACAGGCACTGCACAGGGGGGATCAGCCAGCGACATCACGCTTGCTTCTTCCGCATCAACGGTTTCCGGTTACTACAACGAATATTACGTGCGAATCGCGGGAGGGACTGGACTTCTTGGCGAGCTAAGACAAATCGTAAGCTATGACGGCACAAGCCGGATCGCCGGCGTCGCATCGCCTTGGACCACGATGCCCGACAGCACGACGCTTTATGTTCTTCAGGACGGTACGCAGCCTTTTGTGTTGGACGGGATGACGGGATCCGTCAAATATATTCACTTGACTTGGAATCAGTCCGGCCAACGAAAAATCACGGTGGAACAAGGAGTTTTTGCCGGCGTCGCCGCCGACGGAGCCATTGCCGCGGCACCGTCATGGTCGAGCACGCCACTGATAGTCGTGGGCGACAGCTTCTGGGACGGCACGGCAGCGCCGATCAATACCCCGAGACTCATTGATACTTTTGCTCTGGGCATGGGTTGGCTTCCGACCAATCTCGGGCAAGGCGGCACGGGATTTATTTCTGGATCCGTAGGCCGCCTCAATTTCCAAGATCGGATTGCGCCCCCGCCTGAGGCATGGCGCGTAGCTCGCACGGCAACGGCTGGAACTTATACTATCGATGTTACCTTCGGCGGTGTCACGACCACCTCGGCCGCGATGGCCTTCAATGCCGGTGCAGCCGGCATAGAGGCGGCGCTCAACGTTCTGCCCAACATTTCGGGAGCCGGCGCCTCTTTCAGTGTGGTGCGCGGGGACTTCTCGACGCCGTTCATAATTGTGGGCCACGGCATGCCCGGCGCGACACTGAGCCTCGATAGCAGCGGCTTGACGGGCGGCGCAATCACGATTCTGGGCTCATATGAGGGCGATGTAGCTCCAAACGTGCCCACCGATTCAAGCGGGAATGCGCTGCCGTTTTATTTGTTGGTGCCGGGATCCGGAAACGACACCGCTTTCAGCACTGCGAAACTTCAAGCAGCGGCGACGTACGTCGCACAGCAAATCACCGCGAGGTTTCCAACGGCCATCGCGATATTTACCGGGGTATTCGGCGACTGCAATGCCGGCACGAGCATGATAGGCCCGAGTGATATTTCGCGAAATGCGGCGATTGCAGCGGCAGCCGCTTACCTGCCGAGGATTGGCGGCAAGGTGCCGTTTATCGATACGTATGCAAATGGTCTGGGCGGCCCGAAGATCATCAATGGATTGGGTACCGTGGCTGATCCGCAACCCGGAACTAACTCGAATCTGAAAAGCATCACGGCACCCGGCCATCCTACGGGGGCCGGATCGCAATTCATGTCGGATTGGCTCGTTGCGCAGGTCAAGGCGCTGATCGATTCGGCCGCGCCATAGCGGCGGCGATGACCCAGGCGGATCCGATCAAGGCGAAGTTGATCGCGTTCGCCGCCCAATTGAAGTGGGTGTGGGGATCGGTGAAAATTGTGGGCGCGTGCACCAGGATGCCGAACACGACGAACATCGCCGTCAGCCACCGGGCCGCTGCGCGCGCGAAGATGCCGGAGAGAATCGCGATGCCGGCCGCAAAATGTCCTGCCGCCGTGGCGTACGCCCAGAATGTCTGTCCCGGCGGCAGCCACGCGGGGACGAACTCGGCGGTGGGCGCAAGATAAACCAAGTGAGCCAGGCCGAACACAATCAGGCATGCGCCGAAGATGAGCCGGCCTATCTTGAGTAGGCGCGCGGCCCTGAATGCGTCGAGGTGCGCGCAGTAGGCGTAGGCGACCAGCCCCGCTGCCACGAGCGCCAACTGCTCGGCGGCCCCTGACCAAGTGACGAACACCGATGGGTGCGCGATGATGCGCGGCACGTGAAGGAGCAGCACCACCAGCGTGTACAGCGCGGTGAGTGACAAAGCGCCGAGTCCGGCACTGCGCCGCCATTGAATGGCCAAGCCTGCCATCAGAAAGGCGATGGCCACTGCATACGCCAACGCGGCTCGTCCGGGAAGCTCTTTTGGGACCGGCTGCCACACGGCTGCGAAGTCTCCCCAGACCAGACCAACCAGCCCGAGCGCGACCGCCGCCAAGCCGTAGATGCGCACACTGACGCGCCGCTCGAATATCACGTCCAGAATGAGTGCCAGCTTCATGTGGAGCCTTGATGTTGCTTGATGCGCAACTATTCTGAAAATCTTACCGGCGTCGCTCGAGGCTGTCTTGGGGAATATTGCTTAAGTTTTTAAGTGCACCGGATGGCGCATCGGCCGCCCGGGCACCGTGCATGCTGCGGCCTCAATGCCGTGCGTCGGACTCCGCCTTGTAAGCGGCCGACAACGTGCCCTTGGCGGTGGCGATCGGCAACAAGGTCGGATAGAACTGCACGAAGGTATTGTCGACGGCGGCGTGATTGGCGTGACAGGAATAGCAGTCGGCGGTTCGCGGGGTCATTTTCGCGGGCTTGGTGCTCTCGAATCCGAAGAATGCCCAACCGTCCAAATGCGCCGCGTCCTTGACATGGACTTCGCGTCCCATGACCTCGGTGCCTTGATAGTGGCCGCTCTTGTTGATCGAACCCTTGTCCTGCGCGCCGCGCACTTCCAGCACCAGCATGGTCTTGTCGGGCCACGTGCCCGTTGCCAGAAATGCCTTGTACGCGCCCGGCTCGACAAACACGTTGTCAAACATGTGGTGACCGCTCATGGCGAGCGGGCTGTAGGCCATGTCGAATCCCGAGCTCAAGTACACCCACTCTCGATAGTCTTCCGGCAGCGTGAGGCGCCCATCGTCGGTGTAGACCGGACCGCGTATGGGCGTTCCGGTGGAGTCGCTCAAGGCGACCGAGCAGAGGAGGGTCATCGCAGTGGTCAGAGCAATGGTTTTGGTTTTCATGGGCACCAGTATGACCGCCGTTTTTTTATGCAATCGCGCATGCGCGAATTCAGCGCCGCTCTCTAGAACGCGGCCGGGTAGGCGCCGCCATCCAACAGAATGTTCTGACCGGTGATAAATCCGGCATGCACGCTGCACAAGAACGCGCAGGTCTGCCCGAATTCCGCCGGCGAGCCGAATCGCTTCGCAGGTATGGCCGCCATGGAGCGTGCTGCGGCCTCTGTGTCGCTCACCTGAGTTCGCTTGGCGGCCAAGCTCAAGTTATTGCGCAGGCGCGCCGTGTCGAAACTCCCCGGCAACAGATTATTGATGGTTACGTTCTTGTCGGCGACGCCGCGCGCGACGCCCGCCATGAACGCGGTGAGACCGGCTCGCGCGCCGCTCGACAGGTCGAGCCCGGTGATGGGCATTTTGACGCTCATCGAGGTGATATTGACGATCCGGCCGAAGCCGCGCGTCGACATCGAATCGATGACCTTTTGAATGAGTTCGATGGGCGTCACCATGTTCGAGGTGACCCCGTCGAGCATGGCCTTGCGGTCCAGCTCGCGAAAATTGCGCACCGGCGGTCCGCCGTTGTTGTTGATGAGGATGTCGGGGTTGGGGCAGGCCTGCAGCAGTGCCGCCTGGCCTTCGGCGGTGGAGACGTCGGCTACGACGGGTGTCACGGCAACGCCCCAGGCTTCGCGGATTTCCTGCGCCGTTTGTTCAAGGAGCGGTTGATGGCGTCCATTGATCACCAGCGCGACGCCGGCTTCGGCAAGCGCTTGCGCACAGCCTTTTCCCAATCCCTGACTCGATGCGCAGACGATCGCGGTTCGCCCGCGGATACCTAAATCCATAACGTTTCCTCAAGCTTGCAGTGAAAGCGCTTAGAATCGTATAGCCGTATGCAGCATTCATGCAACCGGCGGAGGTGTTTCAATGCCCATTGAGCGAAGTCAAGGCGGACCGCGCATCGCTTTCGTCACCTCTCCGGAACTGCTGGCGGTGCTCGAAGAATTGAAGCAGCGCGAGCCTATCTTTCATCATCCCGAGTTCGGTACGACGCGCCGGGATTACGAGAACATGACGGACCCTGAGTTTTGGGAAGTCGGTGCATCGGGCCGGCGCTACAGCCGCGAGTTCGTGCTGGAGACGCTCGAGAATAGACTGCCGGACCCCGACGAATCCAAATGGCTGACGCGCGATTTTCAGTGCCGCGAGATCGCCGCCGACAACTACCTGATCACCTATACCCTGATACAGGGCCCCCGCGTTACCCGCCGCGCCACGCTCTGGCGCAGGAGCGCCTCCGGCTGGAGGGTGCTGTATCACCAGGGCACGCTCGTCGAGCCGCAGCCGTAAACTGCGCGTTCCCATGCTGAAGCTGCAACACATTGACAAGAGCTTTGAGGGCAAGCCGGTGCTGTCCGATGTGACCCTCACGGTTCCGCAAGGCGCCACGCATGCCTTGATCGGATCGAGCGGCTCGGGGAAAACCACGATGCTGCGGATTACTCTGGGACTGATTCCTTTCGATAAGGGCTATGTGAAAATCGACGATCATGCGTTGCTGTCATTCACACCCGTTCAATGGGCCGATCGCATCGGCTACGTACCCCAGGATGGCGGTCTCTTCCCGCATATCACGGGTTTTCGCAATGTGTCGTTGATTGCGACGCTGCGGGGTTGGGGGGCGCGAAAGATCGCGGACCGGGTCGAGGAATTGCGCAGGCTGGTCGATCTGGATCCGGCGGTCTTGGGCAGTTTTCCGTTTGAAATGAGCGGCGGCCAGCAACAGCGCGTCGCCATCATGCGCGCCGCGATGATGGATCCGGCGGTGATGTTGCTCGATGAACCGATGGCGGCGCTCGATCCCCTCATCCGGCGCAGCCTGCAGCGGGAACTGAAATCCATTTTTCAGCGCTTGGGCAAGACCGTGCTCTTGGTGACCCATGATCTGGGGGAGGCGGTCTATCTGGCCGAAGCTATCACGCTGCTGCACGAGGGCAGGGTCGTGCAAAGCGGCGCCTATCGGGATTTGCTGCTGCATCCCGCCGATCCCTTCGTGACGCAGTTCATCAATGCGCAGCGCACCCTGCCGGACGCGGCGGAGTTCGCATGAAGAGCGCGCTGCTGGCCGGTTGTGTCGCGGCAATGTTCGGCCTGCTTCCTGCGGGCGTCGTTGCCGCCGATGCCATCGTCGTCGGTTCAAAGGCATTCACTGAAGGCTACGTGTTGGGCGAGATTGCGGCACAGACCATTGAATCCGCATCGACCGTACCGGTGAAGCGAAAACTCGGCATGGGCAGCACCGGGATTTTGTTCGAGGCCTTGAAAAGCGGAGGCATCGATGTGTATTCGGACTACACCGGCACGCTCGCGGAAGCCATCCTCAAGCGCCCGGACTTGAAATCCGTCGAGGACATTCAGCAAGCATTGCTCGCCATGGATCTGGTGATGTCCGGGCCGTTGGGATTCGATGACACCTACGCCCTGGCCGTCAAGGAGTCCTTCGCCGAGCAGCATCAGCTGCGCACCATCAGCGATCTGGCCGGAGTCGAAGACAAAATCCGCGCGGCATTCAGTTATGAATTCATGGACCGCAAGGACGGGTTTCAGGGGATGGCCGCGAGCTATCGTCTGCACTTTGCGCCGCGAAACGTGAGCCGTATGGAGCACAGTCTCACCTATCAGGCGATCGATGACGGCGCGGTCGACTTGATCGATCTGTATTCCACCGATGCCAAGATCGAGAAGTCGCAGCTGCGCGTGCTCAAGGACGATCGCGGCTACTTTCCGGTGTACCAAGCGGTTTGGGTGGCACGCAAAGCCTTCACCGAGCAGCATCCGCTCGAATGGCAGGCGCTGCTGAATCTGCAAGGTTCGATCAGCGAGCGGGTCATGATCGACATGAACGCGCAGGCTGACATTCAGCACCTGAGCTTCGCGAAAATTGCCGCCGAGCATTTAGGATCCGAGGCGCCACGCTCGCAAAGCCTGAAAAGCAGTATTCTGCAGCGCACGCGCGAGCATTTATGGTTGGTGGGCATAGCGCTGCTGTTTTCCGTTCTCGTCGGCATCCCGTTAGGATTGGTTGCCGTGCGCTTTCACGCCGCCGGACAGGCCATCCTCATCTTCAGTGCGCTGATTCAAACCGTGCCCTCGCTGGCGCTGCTATGTTTTCTGATTCCGCTGTTCGGCGTCGGCATGAAACCGGCGCTGGCGGCGCTGTGCATGTACAGCTTGCTGCCCGTGGTGCTCAATACCTTCACCGGCATCCGCAGCATCGATCCGAAGCACGTGGAAAACGCGCGCGCATTTGGCATGACGGCCAGGCAAATACTGCTGCGCATCGTGCTGCCGCTGGCGAGCCCGACCGTGCTCGCCGGCATCAAAACGGCCACCATCGTCAGCATCGGCACCGCGACGCTCGCGGCCTTGGTGGGGGCCGGGGGCTATGGCGCGCCGATCGTGTCCGGGCTTTCATTGAATGACGTGCCCACCATCCTGACCGGCGCCATTCCCGCCGCCCTCATGGCCCTCATCGCCTACGGCATTTTCGAGCTCCTTGGGTTGGTGCTGATTCCAGCCGGTCTGCGCAAGCAGTCCTAAATCGCCCGACAGGGCACCCGATAGGCGGATTTCCACCCAATAAACCGGACTTCCTACGAAACGCAACTGCAATGTAAATAATAATGATTCGTGTTAGCATTAAACTGACAATCAGTTTAGGGATAGCCGAATGCCTCCATGCCGCACCTCATCGGCCGGCGCCTCAGGCGCCGCCATCCACACCGCATGAATTCCACCCCGATCACATCGCTGCTGGGTCAAATGAGCACGCCGCGCTTGAAGGCGTTGTTTGCGCAAGATGCGCGTCGCGCCGCCGACTGGGTGTTCGTCGCCGCTGCCGAAGGTCTGCCGCAGGCGCAAGTCTGCTACGGCCGTATGCTGCTCGAGGGGACCGGTTTACCGCAGGATCCCGTGCAAGCGCTCAAGTGGTTCCGCCGTGCGGCCTCGAGCGGCGATAGCGATGCCATCAACATGGTCGGGCGCTGCCTCGATCAGGGTTGGGGCGCGCCCGAAGATCCGGTGGCGGCCGCGGAACACTTCCGGCGCGCCGCGGATGCGGGCCATGCGTGGGCGCAGTACAACATGGGTCATATGTACCTGGACGGCCGGGGTGTCGCGCGCGATCGACTGCTGGCGTACCGCTACTATTTAATGGCAGCCGAGCAGCAGCATGAGCGGGCGATGAGTTTGGTGGGCCGATGTTGCGAAGAGGGTTGGGGAACCCCGCGAAACTTGGACGCCGCGGCCGATTGGTATCGGCGCTCTGCCGAGGCTGGATATTTCCGCGGCCAGTACAATTGGGCCAGCCTGCTGCTCAAAGCCGGCCGCCTCGAAGAAGCTGCCGCCTGGTTCGAACGTGCGGCGGTGGGCGGCACGGCGGCGATGCGCCGCGCCGTCGTGGAACTGATTGCCCGCGCCGGCGCGCCGCGGGCGCTGCGGAGTCTGAGCACGCGTCTGCAAGCGGGGCGTTTGTCGCCCGCGAGTGCTTGACGGTGATCCTGCGCATTCCGAAAGTATTGAACGAGGAACAACTGGCGACGGTTCGCGCCTCGCTCAATGGCGAGACCGCGCCGTGGGTGGACGGCCGCGCCACCGCGGGATTTCAGGGCGCCGCGGTGAAGAGTAATGAGCAGCTCGATGAAGCCAGTCCCATGGCCCGCGAGCTCGGCAATTTCATTCTGTCGCAATTGGAGCGCAATGCGCTGTTCATCAGTGCGGTGTTGCCCAACAAAGTCTATCCGCCGATGTTCAATCGCTATGGCGAGGGCATGCATTTTGGCACGCATGTCGACGGCACAGTGCGCAGGATCCCTGGCACTCACCAAAAACTTCGCACTGACCTGTCGGCGACCCTGTTT
>DATHFW010000218.1:0-9233 GCA_035317945.1 Steroidobacteraceae bacterium
TTAACGAAAGGCGCGAAAGTGTACAGAACCGCGGGCGCAGATGCCAGCCCGGCCTTAAGC
Organism: Steroidobacteraceae bacterium; assembly: GCA_035317945.1. Taxonomy (GTDB): domain Bacteria; phylum Pseudomonadota; class Gammaproteobacteria; order Steroidobacterales; family Steroidobacteraceae; genus Bog-1198. The sequence continues at coordinate 61 of DATHFW010000218.1, forward strand.
GGCAGGCCCTATAATATAATGTATCGATGAACGCTCGCAGATTCGATCATTTGGACCGCGTGGTAGGCGAAATAGATAAAATAATCAAGACCTTAACCGTTCCGCCACGGGCTTCCCGGGATACCCCCGACGCCCCTGCGGCCGCCGCGCTCGAGGAGGCCGACCGTTTGGAATCGGCGCGCCTCATGCGGGTCAACCATTCCGGGGAAGTCGCAGCCCAGGCCCTGTACCAGGGTCAGGCCCTTACCGCCCGCGACCCCAAGGTCAAGTCCGCCATGCATCAGGCCGCCGCTGAGGAAATTGATCACCTGGCCTGGTGCGAGCAGAGATTGAGGGAACTGAAAGGCAGAACCAGCCTATTGAACCCCCTTTGGTATTTCGGCTCGCTGAGCATCGGCGCCTTTGCCGGGGCGCTGGGCGATCACGCGAGCCTGGGGTTCATCGCGGAAACCGAAAAACAGGTCGAATCGCATTTGCGCGATCACTTGGGTCGCCTGAGTGAGAAAGATTCACGCAGTCGCGCCATACTCGAACAGATGACGCACGATGAGGTGCAGCACGGTGCGAAAGCCGCCTCGATGGGAGGTAAAGCGCTGCCGTTTCCAATAATATGGGCGATGCGCGCGACATCGAAGCTCATGACGCGCGGCTCGTATTGGATCTAACTTTGGGTGATAGAGAAACCGTGCCGGAACCCGTTAGTGCTTGCGATTCCGGGACTTATGTAATAAAACGTGCGCCAGCATCGGCGTTTAACCGACCAAGAAATCAGCGGGAGTGAACATGGAAGAAGGGGCAAAAGCCTTAAGCGATATCCCAGCGATCAATCGTTTCTTGAGCTACTGCCGTATCCGGACAGTCCCTTCCAAGACCGTGATCATTCACGCCGGCGATCTGCCGGACATTCTGTACTACATCATCTCCGGCTCGGTTGAAGTCATGATCGAGGACGAAGACGGCAACGAAATGGTGCTGGCGTATTTGAACAAGGGCCAATTCTTCGGCGAGATGGGCTTGTTCTATGAACAGCCGACGCGCAGCGCGTGGGTACGCACCCGCCAGCAATCGGAACTGGCCGAAATGACCTATCCGCGCTTTCGCCAAATCGCCGCCGAAAGCCCCGGATTGATTTTCGAATTGGCGACGCAGTTGGCGACGCGTCTGGATCGCACCAACCGCAAATTGGGCGATCTCGCCTTCGTCGACGTGACGGGCCGCGTGGCCCACGCCATCATGGATTTGTGCGGCGAGCCCGATGCGATGACGCATCCGGAAGGCATGCAGATCAAAGTGAGCCGGCAGGAACTGTCGCGCCTGGTCGGATGTTCGCGCGAAATGGCCGGACGCGTTCTCAAAGTGCTGGAAGAGCAGGGACTGCTGCGCGCCACCGGCAAAACCATCGTGGTGTTCAACGCGAGGCCCAAGGTGAAGACGCGTCCGCTGATTGTTCCGGTGAAGGCCGGCGCAAACACCGGCGGCACCAAGAATGCCCGCACGGAATCTCATGATGATGACGACGAGGATGACGAGGATGAGGAATAGGCCCGTTAGGGCCTGTTAGGCTGATTTACCGCCTATGTCGATCTGCGCCCGCATGGCCTTGATGGTGCGGGCGTAATCCGCGCTGCCGAAGATCGCCGAGCCCGAGACGAACGTGTCGGCGCCCGCTTTGGCAATGCCCGCGCAATTCTCAACCTTGACCCCGCCGTCGATTTCCAGCCGGATATCGCGCCCGGCAGCCTTGATTCGAGCCCGCGCCTCGCTGAGCTTCGGCAGCACCTCGGGAATGAATTCCTGGCCGCCGAATCCCGGATTCACCGACATCAATAAGATGACATCGATCTTGTCGATCACGTAATCCAGCCAATTCAAGGATGTCGCCGGGTTGAATACCAAGCCTGGTTTGCAACCCGAATGGCGGATCAGTTGAATGGTGCGATCCACATGTTGCGTCGCCTCCGGATGAAAGCTGATGTTGGTCGCGCCCGCTTTCGCAAAATCGACCACCAGAGGATCCACCGGCGACACCATCAAGTGCACATCGATCGGCGCCTTGACTCCCGCCTTGCGCAACGCCTGACAAACCACCGGACCGACGGTGAGATTCGGAACGTAGTGATTATCCATGACGTCGAAGTGGATCCAATCGGCGCCCGCGGCGAGCACCGCATTGACCTCTTCGCCCAAGCGTGCGAAATCAGCGGACAGAATCGAAGGCGATATGATGATGCCCATGAGCTTTAGCGCATTCCCCGCGCCGCGCGTATGCCTTCGTAAGCTTCTTGGATGCGCTGAGTTTTCTCTTTCGCCATTTGTGCCATCGACTCCGGCAGACCGTTGGCGACGAGTTTATCAGGGTGATGCCGGCTCATTTGGCGCCGATACGCCTTGACGAGTTCCTGATCGCTGATATTCGCGTCGACCTCGAGTTCCGCATAACATTCTGCCAGGGTGTCGGATCTCCCGCGCGTCTGTCGGCCGCGCAGCGATGCCTCCATGTGCGCGAATTCGAGCGCGGACAATCCCAAGCGCCCGGCTATCCCGGCTAAAATCCTGCGCACCGGCGGCGAGATGCCGTTGCCGGCGAGCGCCGCTCGCAGCTGCAAATCCACGAAAGCCCGCAACAGGTCGTAGCGCTGACCGCAGGACTCGCGCAGCCGCTCAATGCTGAGTTCAGCATCGTAGCCCGCGGTCTTGCCGGTCCTGAAGCACGCGATCGCGGCGCTGATGTCCGCGGCGCCTAAATTCAATTCCTGCATGAGCCGGCGCGCCGCGTCGATTTCCGCCTCCGACACGCGGCCGTCTGATTTGGCGACATACCCCATGATCTCGAATGTGGTGCGAAAGAACTCGCTGGAGATGGATATGGATCCATTGGGCGTCGCCACCCGCCCCGCCTTCATGGGGTCGAGCATGTAGCCGATGATGGCGCCGACCACGGCCCCCCAGGCGCTCCTGGTCAGCATCAGGCCGATCAATGCCCCAAAAAAAACGCCTGTCCAACTCATTCGCGTTGACCTATACGCCCTGTCCCGCCACAATCGCCGACCTTCAATGGTAGCAGTCGCGAGCACTTACACATGGAACAGTATTCGCATTCAGCACCGCTTTTTGAGACCCGCATAGGAAGTCTCAAGAAAATTCACCAGGGCAAGGTGCGCGATATCTACGATGTGGATGATCAGCATCTGCTGATCGTCGCCACCGATCGGCTGTCCGCATTCGACGTGGTGCTGCCGGACCCCATTCCTTTCAAAGGCCAGGTGCTCACGCAGATCTCGCTGTTCTGGTTCGCGAAAACAACCCATATCACGCCCAATCATGTCTCGAAGCTGCGGGTTGAGGACGTGATCAGCGACGCCGCGGAACGGGCGCAATTGGCCGGGCGCGCCATGGTGGTGAAAAAACTCACCGCGTTGCCGATTGAAGCGGTGGTGCGCGGCTATCTCATCGGCTCAGGATTCAAGGACTACAAGCTGCACGGCTCGGTTTGCGGCATCTCCCTTCCGCCGGGCTTGACGATGGCAGAACGCTTGCCGGAACCCATATTCACCCCGGCATCAAAAGCGCCCGTCGGTTCGCACGACGAGAATATCGACTTCGACGCCATTGTTAAACTGGTCGGTAAAGAGTGCGCCGCCGATGTTCGCCGCATCGCGCTCGAGGTCTATCGATTTGCCGCGGAACACGCGCGTGCGCGCAACATCATCATCGCCGATACGAAGTTCGAGTTCGGCGTCGATAAACAGGGGCGTTTGTTTCTCATCGACGAGGCACTGACGCCGGACTCCTCGCGTTTCTGGCCGATGGCATCGTACAAACCGGGGATCAGTCCGCCGAGTTTCGACAAACAATTCGTGCGCGATTATTTGGAATCCCTGCACTGGAACAAGAAGCCGCCCGCGCCGCATCTGCCGTCGGAAATTTTGGCCCGCACCAGCGATAATTATCGCGAGGCTCTGAAGCTGTTGACGGCCTGAGGAGGACCATGTTCAAGTGGTTCGAAGACCTCGAAGACGGACTGTTCACAGGTTCGCGCACCATGGCGCCTCCGTGGGGTCCTATCCTGCGCGTCTTGCGCTATCCTGCGGCGCTGATTCGCGATTGGCTGCGCGGCGAGATCAGCGTGCGTGCGATGAGTCTCGCCTATACGACCCTGCTGTCGGTCGTGCCGTTGCTGGTGTTCAGCTTTTCCATTTTGAAAGGCTTGGGCGCGCGCGGCGATCTGAAATTCATCCTGGATCAATTCTTTGCGCCGCTGGGAGCTGCATCGGGGCAATTGACGGAAAGTGTCATGCAATTCGTCAAGAATATGCGCGGCGATCTGTTGGGAACGATCGGCCTGGCTTTTCTCGTCTATACCGTCGTCACCACCATTCAAAAAGTCGAAACCAGCTTCAATTTTCTGTGGCGTGTCGATCAGCCGAGAAGCTTTGTGCGCCGCTTCACCGAATATTTGAGCGTCATGATCCTGGGCCCGATCCTGCTCGCGGTTGCATTGGGTTTGTTGGCAAGCGCCGAACGCAGTCCGTTCGCCCAATGGGTGGATAGCATCGAACCGCTGGCCTGGATCTTGGGCGGAACCGGAAAAGTACTGCCCTACCTGATCGTGACGATCATCTTCACATTCATGTACGTGTTCATCCCGAATACCAAAGTGGAGCTGCGGGCCGCGCTCATCGGCGGCATCACCTCCGGCATCGTATGGGCGCTCGTCGGCAAAGTATTTACGGCATTCATCGTGTATTCCTCGTCCTTGGTGGCGATCTATACGGGATTTGCAATCGTTCTCACGACGCTCATCTGGGTCTACTTGAGCTGGCTCATCTTGCTGATCGGCGCGCAGCTGGCGTTCTACCTGCAATTCCCGCAGTACCTGCGCCATGGTCAGGAATCATTTGAATTGACGGGGCGGGATCGCGAGCAAGTCGCGCTCTCCGTCATGTACCTCATCGGCCGCGACTACGCCGCGGGCAAGAGCGTTTGGACGGCCCGTGCGCTTGCTGCGGAACTCGACATGCCCAGCATCGCGCTGGCGCCGGTGCTTTACTGTCTAGAGCAGAAGGGCCTGATTTTGGCAACCGAAGACGGGCATTTGGTTCCCGGCAAGGACATTGGCTCGATTCAGCTCGCCGAGATCTTTGAGGTCATTCGCGTCCTGCACCGCGGCCGGCTGGCCATCGAAACACACGGTGTCGACGCCGCGGTCGCGCTGCTCCGCGAGGTCGAAAGTGCGATGGCAAAGCCCTTGAAAGACCGGTCTCTCAAGGATTTCATCGCTGCGAAAGCCTGAATTCATTCGCCCGCGATGGTCATTTCCTCAACCAATATGGAGCCCACCCGCACGCCGCCGCGCGCATCGATGTCATCGCCCACTGCGGCCAATCCCAGGAACATCGAGCGCAGATTGCCGGCAATGGTGACTTCCGCGACCGGGAATTGGATCTCGCCGTTCTCGACCCAGAATCCCGCGGCGCCGCGCGAGTAATCGCCGGTCACCGTGTTCACCCCCTGACCCATCAGCTCGGTCAGCAACAAGCCGGTGCCGAGGCGCGCGAGCATGGCGGGCATGCCGCCCGTCAGAGTCGGCGCCACGATGAGATTGTGAGAGCCGCCGGCATTGCCCGTGGTCTTGAGCCCGAGCTTGCGCGCCGAGTAGCTGGACAGGATATAACCGGTCAGTACGCCCGCCGCTACCAGCTCACGATCGCGTGTCGCCACTCCCTCGTCGTCGAACGGCGCGCTCGCCATCGCCTTGGGTAGGTGCGGCCGCTCGGCAATGGAGAAATTTGCGGGAAACACTTGCTCTCCTGCGGAATTCAGCAGAAACGACGCCTGCCGATATTGGCTGCTGCCGCGGATGGCAGCGACGAAATGACCGATGAGACCACGAGCCAGCTCCGGCACGAACAGCACCGCTGCGCGCCGCGTGCTGATTTTGCGCGGTCCCAGCCGGGCAATCGTCCGCCGCGCGCTTTCCCGGCCGACGGTTTCCGGGTCCTGCAATTCGTGCCAGTCGCGCGAACTGGTGTACCAATAGTCGCGCTGCATATCCTCGCCCGTTCCGGCGAGGACCACACAGCTCACCGTATGCGACGTGGTCGGATAGCCGCCGACGAAGCCGTGCGTGTTGCCGTAGACATGCAGCCCTTGATGGGTGCCGACCGATGCACCCTCGGAATTGTTGATGCGCGAATCGAATCCGAGCGCGGCAGCTTCGCAGGATTTGGCGATCTCGATGGCGCGGTCTGCCGTTACATTCCAGGGATGCGACAGGTCCAAATCCGGCGGCGTGCGCGCCATCAAGGCCGCGTCCGCCAGACCGGAACTGGCGTCTTCCGCGGTAAACCGGGCGATGCTGCAGGCCTTGGCGACGGTCGCGCCCACGGCCTCGGGCGAGAAATCCGCGGTGCTGGCCGAGCCCTTGCGCTGCCCGAAGTACACCGTAATGCCCATGCTGCGGTCCCGCTGATGCTCGAGCGTCTCGACCTCGCCCAGCCGCACCCCCACGGAAAGACCCGTATCCTGGCTGACGGCGGCCTCAGCCTGGGTAGCGCCGCGGGCGCGGGCTTCCTGTAGGGCGCGCTCAATTATCGACTCAAGGTCTGATTCGGTAAGGCGCACAGGGCTCATTGTCTCGGCCATCGGCATCTCCGACCCCCCAGGTTGGGGCAATCCAACCGGTGATTGTACCGGCCCGAGTGATAGCATGGGGAATATGACCAGCGAGAATGAAACCCAAGATTCCGGCGAATCCGAGGAGCAACGGCTCAGCAAGAGCGCGCGCAAGCGCGAAGCGGCGTCTTTACAGGAATTGGGCGTGAAACTGTCTGCCCTTCCGGATCAGGAGATCAAGGCGCTGGATTTACCCGAGAATCTTTTTGTCGCGCTGCGCGACCTGCGCCGCTTGCCGTCTCACGGCGCGCAGATCCGGCAACGCCAGTACATCGGCAAGTTGATGCGCACCATCGATCCGGAGCCCGTCCTCGCGAAGCTGGCCGAGCGCAAACAGCGCCACGATGTGGAAATTCGCCAATTTCAGCAAATCGAGCGATGGCGCGATCGGTTGTTGTCCGAACCCGCGGTAGCCCTGGATGAATTGATCGAGGAGTATCCGCATGCCGACCGCGCGGCCTTGGCGAAACTGCTCGAAAAGGCTGAAAGAGAGCGTTTGGAACAGCGTTCGCCGGTCGGCGCCCGGGAGCTTTTTGCCTTTCTGCGCCAGTTGCTCGGATAGATTGGTAAACTTACTGCGATGAAAGCCTTGGTCGGAGTCATTATGGGGTCGTCTTCCGATTGGGAAACGATGCAGGCTGCGGCCGATACACTGACCCACCTGGGGATTGCGCACGAGGTTCGCGTGATCTCGGCTCACCGCACGCCGGACCTGTTGTTCGAATATGCAGCTTCTGCGCGCGACCGCGGCCTCAAGACCATCATTGCCGGCGCCGGCGGCGCGGCACATCTGCCGGGAATGACCGCGGCGAAGACCTCGCTCCCCGTGCTCGGCGTTCCGATTCAATCCAAAGTATTGAACGGCATCGATTCATTGCTGTCGATTGCGCAAATGCCGAGCGGCGTACCCGTCGCCACTTTTGCGATCGGCGCCGCCGGCGCCAAAAATGCCGCACTATTTGCCGCGGCGATGCTTGCCAATGAGCATGCAGAGGTACGCACGGCCCTGGATGCCTTTCGCCAGGCACAGACCGCGGCGGTGCTCGCCAAGCCGGATCCCCGCGCCTCTTGAGATTACCGCGCGTCGGTATCGTGGGAGCGGGCCAATTGGGGCGCATGCTCGCGCTGGCCGGATACCCCCTCGGCATACGATGCCTGTTTCTGGATCGCACCCGAGACACGCCCGGGGCGCAGCTAGCGCCCAGCCTCGTCGGACCGCTCGAGGATCCTGCGCGGCTTGCCGAGTTGGCATCGCGCAGCGATGTCGTCACCTTCGACTGGGAGAACATCTCCGGCAGCGCGCTGCAGCCCCTCGAAAAAATCACGCAGGTTCGGCCGCCTCGAGCGGCACTGGAAGTGGCGCAGGACCGTCTCGCGGAAAAGGCTTTGTTTGCCAAGCTCAAAATCCCCGTCGCTGCGCATGCCGCCGTTGACGCGAAGCGAGACTTGATCGAAGCAACTCAGAGAATCGGGCTTCCGGGCGTTTTGAAAACACGCCGCTTGGGCTACGACGGCAAGGGACAATTCGTGCTGCAGGAAGCTGCCCATATTGACCCCGCCTGGGATGCGATCGGCGGCCCCGGCTTGATCTACGAGAAGTTCCAAGCTTTTTCGCGGGAAGTGTCGCTGGTCGGCGCGCGCTCAGCGGCCGGGGAGACCGTGTTTTATCCCTTGTCCGCCAACACGCACGGCGGCGGCATTCTGCGATACAGCACGGCACCGTATGCAAACGCGCCGTTGGAACGGAGCGCGCGGCTTTACCTCAAGCGTGTCATGAACAACCTCGACTACATCGGCGTGCTGACCATCGAATTTTTCGTGGTGAACGGTCGTCTGGTAGCCAATGAAATGGCGCCCCGGGTTCACAACTCGGGCCACTGGACCATCGAGGGCTGCGTCACCAGCCCGTTCGAGAATCATCTGCGGGCCATATGCGACATGCCGCTCGGCAGCTGCCGCGCCCTGGGGCACACCGCGATGATCAATTTTCTCGGGAAAATGCCCGATCGCGAACGATTGCTGGCGATCGAGGGGCTGGCCTTTCACGATTATGGAAAGGAACCGCGCCCCGGGCGCAAATTGGGCCATTGCACCATCCTTAAGCGCCAATCAAAGGACCGCAACCGGGCCCTCGCCGCGGCACTGAAATTGATCGAATGGGCCTGAGCCGGCCGATTTTCGCTTCAACCGTCAATACCTTAGACTGGCAAGCGGGATGTACTTAGAACTATTCAAACTCCACGAATTGCCGTTCCGCTTAAGCCCGGACCCGCAATTCTTGTACCTCAGCAAGCAGCATGCGCGCGCCAAAGCGTACATGGAATCGACCATTTGGTTCACCGACGGTTTCGTCGTGATTACAGGAGAAATCGGCGCCGGCAAGACCACCTTGATCGAGACATTTCTGCGCGAGCTGCAAAGCGACGTGGTCGTGGCGCAGATCAATCAAACCCAATTGTCGCCGACGGCGTTCCTGCAGACCGTGCTCGTACAGTTCG
>DATHFW010000219.1:0-3479 GCA_035317945.1 Steroidobacteraceae bacterium
AAGCTGACGTCAGGGACGAAGTAGGGGGTTATCGCGAGCATGCGTTCGCGGGCTTGAAAACAACCATCGATCAGCAAGGCGTGCACCGTATCTTCGGTCTGGTCCGGCCCGCTCGGCAGAAACTGTGCCTCGCTCGCAGCAGACTGGGGGGCGGCGCCGGCAACGGGCGCGGCATCCGGTGTCCCAGGCTTGCCGCCCGCCGCGACCCAATCCAATTCAAACTGCGCGGCGGCCGCCCCTGCCACCGCTCCTTGTAGGTCAAAGGTCAGGTCTCGCCACGCCGGTGCGCCGGCGACGCCGAAGAAATATTCGGCGGCGAGATTGCGCCCTCCTGCCCACAGTCGTGAGCCATCGGCGATGACCATTTTGCGATGATTGCGCAGATTGCGCGGGCCTTGAGTCCTGCGCGCGAACAGCGGGCTGAAAATCGCGGTCTCGACGCCGCCCGACTGCAGAGTCTTGAAGCAGTCCCTCGGCAGTTGAATCGCACCGACGCCATCGAGGAGAAGCCGCACATCAACGCCGCAGCCCGCTCGCTCCATCATGCGCTGCATGGCTTCGCGCCCGAAGGCGTCGTCGCCCAGAATGTAGGTGCAGATGTCCAACCGGAAAACGGCGCTCGACATGATCGAAAATAATGCCTCGGCTGAATCGCGTCCGTCTTGATGCAGCTTGATGGCCGCGGGCGAAGATCCCAGCAACCCAAAGCTCTCAATGAGATCTTGGGCCCAGTGACCGGCGAAGGACCGCACACCGGTGCGCGGCAAAGTCTTGCGCGGCAGTTTGCGCCGCCCGAACATCAAGTACATGGGCAACACGAGATATGGCAGGGCGATCATCCCCAGGACCCAGGCGATGGCAATTGAAGGCGGCCGTCGTTCGCGTCGCGCACGGGTGGTCAGAATGTAGGTAAGCACGCTGAGCACGACAACGAGTGAGTGAAGGCTGACCGTCGGAAGCCAAACGCTCATATCAATCCTGCGCGAGCCGTTTGAGAACCCCCGGCAAGAGGTCCGGTAAATCCTCGCCGAGCAGCCCCGGTCCAAAAGCAGCGGCTGAGGCACCATGCAGCCACACCCCGGCCGCCGCCGCTGGGAATGCATCCATGCCTTGCGCAAGAAGCCCCAAAATGAACCCGCCGAGAACATCTCCGGATCCCGCGGTGGCCAGCGTTGCAGGCGCGTTGGCGTTGATGATCGCGCGACCGTCGGGGGCTGCGATGACAGTGTCGGCGCCCTTCAGCACGACGACCGCTCCGCTGCTGCGGGCCGCCCGGCGGGCACGCGTTAATTTATCGCCCGAGGGGTCGAAGAGGCGTTTGAATTCGCCGTCATGCGGCGTGATGACGCAGGGCCCGCGAATCGCTTGAAAGAGTTCGTCCGTACGCGAAGAGAATACGCTGATGGCATCGGCGTCGAGCACCACGGGTCTGCCGGTCTGCAGCAGGGCGAGCGTGCGCTCGCGCGTCGCATCGCTGACGCCTGCCCCGGGTCCGATCGAAAATGCCGTGTACCGCGGATCCTTCAGCAGGTCGGCGAAATCTTGATCCTGCGACAGCGGTTGCACCATGATGCTGGTCAAGGCCGAAGCATAAATGGCGAAGGCTCTATCCGGCACGGCGATGCTCGTGAGACCCGCTCCGATGCGCGCCGCGGCGCGCGCCGCCATCCGCGCCGCGCCCGTCATGGGATATCCGCCGTAGAGCAGTGCGTGGCCACGGCTGTATTTGTTGCCGCCGGCGTGCGGTTGCGGCAATTTTCCCCGCCACAGGTCCGGGGTGTTTTCCCAAGTGTCGATGGGCAACGAATCGAGCACGGCCGGCGGTATGCCGATATCCGCGACCACGATGTCGCCGCATAAATCTCGCCCCGGCAGCAATAAATGACCGGGCTTCTTTCTCATGAAGGTCACGGTGCAGACTGCGGCCGCCGCGCCCAAGTCCTCGCCGCTGTCTCCCATCACGCCGCTGGGCACGTCCACGGCAATGATGGGGACTCCGCGCCGTGTTGCGCATGTCAACGTATCGGTGATCTGCTGATCCAAGCTACGGCTCAAACCTGAACCAAAAACGCAATCAACGATCAATTCAGCGTCGTCGATGACATGCGGAGTCAGCGGTTCGACGCCGCCCGTCCAGCGCTGTGCATGATGTTGGGCGTCGCCGCGCAGGCCGTTGATGTCTCCCAACAACGCAAGACGGACAACCCATCCGGATTGCGCCAAGCGAAGAGCGGCAACAAAACCGTCGCCGCCGTTGTTGCCGGGTCCACACAGGACGGTGACGCGCCGCGGCGTCCAACGGCGCACCAGCTCTCGTACCACGGCCTCACCGGCCCGCTGCATGAGCAGCGAGCCGGGAGTGCCCGCGGCCATGGTCAATCTATCAGCCGCATTCATCTGCGCGACCGTGAGCACGGCGGAGTTCACAATCGTCCAACCGCTGCGCCGACGGCTGTGGTAATCGCCATTGCCAATGCGCTCCATAAAGCGACGCGCAAGGCGCCGACACGCACATTGGCGCCGCCGACCTTGGCCGACCAGCCGCCGAGGAACAGCAGGCAGAGGAGGCAGGCTATGGCAATCGACGCGATGAGGTAGCGCGCCGGTGCAATGGCAACCACGGCGAGCGGCAGGGCGGCGCCGATGGAGAAACTCCCGGCCGAAGCGATGGCCGCCTGAGTTGGCCGCGCCCTCGATGCCGGTGACATCCCCAACTCGTCGCGCGCATGCGAGCCCAACGCGTCATGCGCCATGAGCTGGTCCGCCACTTTGCGCGCCAATTTGGAATCAAGTCCACGCCGCATATAAATGTCCGTCAGTTCACGCCGTTCACCAATGAAATCATCGCGCAGTTCCGCGCGCTCCTGCGCCAATGCGGCGGATTCCGTGTCCGCTTGCGAATGCACGGAGACGTATTCTCCCGCCGCCATGGACATTGCGCCGGCAACGAGCGCCGCAGTGCCGCTCAACAGCAGCGCGGCATGCGAGCTGTGCGCGGCCGCCAGCCCCAGCAGCAGGCTGGAGGTCGACACAATGCCGTCGTTGGCGCCCAAAACCGAGGCGCGCAGCCACCCGCCCGTTCCCAATTTGTGGCGGTCATGATCCTTAGGACGCATTGTTGGTTGCTATCCTGTATATGCGAACAGGCTGGCTGGGGAGCGGACCGCACTGCGGCTAATCTAATAGTAGCGAGCGGCATGCAACGCGGGTAGTCTTCGTCGAATAATAAGCACCTTGTCGACTCCTCAGTTGGCCGCCTCTCTTGGCCGCCGCAAATAGGGAAATCACGAATGTACAATCCTCTGTTCTGGATAGAGTGGCTTGATCGTCTCGATCGCGTGCTGACGAGCGCCCGCCAAGATATCGCTGTGCTGAACCGCGCCGTCAGCCCGCGCGGCCTCGAGGCGATAGAGCGTTCGAAGCGCCAGTTGTGCGCGCTCATGAACGATTTGCGGCTGCTGGATCGCGACGTGTTGGCG
>DATHFW010000220.1:0-6131 GCA_035317945.1 Steroidobacteraceae bacterium
AAAAGGCCACGCGCCTTCAGCCCAGCGGACATCGAAGTGCTGCAAAAACGCGGGGCCCGCGTTGGCGTGCGCCTCCGGCAGCGGCAAATTCTCCACGGGAGGCACGCCTGTTGCACTGGTTGGCGCAACCGATATGGTCGCCGAGCGAGCTGCGCCATAAATGCCCGTCACGGTAGCCGCGATTTTCCCCTCGCTCCACACGCGCGCGCTCGCAACGGTCACGGCCCTGCCGACCCGTAAGACGTCGGCTTCCACATACACGGGACCTGCCAGCGTGGGACCGACAAATACCGTTTCCAGTTCGCGCAGCTGCCGCTCGGGGGGCACCAAGCGGCGCATGGCTTCGTTGCCCAGCGCGGTAACCATGCCGCCGAAAGTTGCGCGGCCCTGGGACCAGTCCTCGCCGATGGCGGCGCGCCAGCCTTTGTCCTGCGGCTGGATCGAAGCCAGCGTCTGAGAAAACAGCATGCGCTCGATGTTACCGGAACGCGTGCGAGGAACTAAATTAATCGGGCAACGGTGCCGGGCCAATGTAATTGGCTGAGGGTCTGACGATCCTATTGTCCTTGCGTTGCTCCACGATGTGAGCCGACCAACCGAAAATTCGCGCGATCGCGAACGTCGCCGTAAAGAATTCCTTCGGCAATCCCAGCGCCAAATACACGACGCCTTTGTAGAACTCCAAGTTCGCGCGCAGCGAGCGTTTTTTGTGCGCGGTCTGAGCGACGAACGCCTCATCGACCGCCTTTAAAGTTTCTATCAGATGTTTCTCGTGCGGCTTGGAAGCGATTTCTTCGGCCAACACTTTGACGATCTTCGAGCGCGGATCAACGACCCGATATTCCCGATGGCCCATGCCCATCACCATCCTGCCCTTGGCGAGGCATTCGGCCACGAAGCCGGCAGCTCGGTCCGGACCGCCCACTTCCTCCGCCATTTCGAGCGCTCCCTGATCCGCAGCGCCATGCAACGGACCATAGAGCGATCCCATGGCTGCCGCCAGCGCGGATGCAGGGGGCGCCAGCGTGGATGTCACGACCCGGGCGGTGAACGTGCTTGCGTTGAAGCTGTGATCGATCTGCAGAATTTGCGCACTCTCGAAAATGCTGACTTCTTTTTCAGACGGCCTGCGGTTATGCAGCAGCTGCAAAAAGCGTTCGCCGTAGCGGCGGATCTCCGGATAGGGAGTCGGCGCCTTGCCGGCGCGCAAGGCCGCCAGCATGGCATGCGCGGTGGGTAAGCGTGCCGCAACGATCAAGGCGTCCTGTTCGTCTTCCGTTCGGCCCAACTTTCGCGGCGGCGGCGCCAACGCCATCAAAGGCATGGCAGCCTGCAGCGTCGCCATGGGATGACCGCCCAATTGCGCCAGCTGCTCCAGCGCCGTGGCGAGTCCTGCCGGCAATCGTCCGGCGTCCCACAAAAAGTCTTCGAATTCCTGAAGCCGCGCAGCCTCCGGCAGCTCGCCGAACACCACCAGGTGCGCCACGGCGGCGAAGGGGCTCTTGACGAGTCTTTCGATCGCGTACCCGCGGTAGTACAGACGCCCGGCATCGCCATCGACCAATGATATCGACGTGCTGTCCACCACCACGCCCTCGAGACCCTTCTTGATATCGACCACTGCTGCGTTCATAGGTAACCTCCTACGCCAAGTTAAAGCCTTAAGACGCTCAAGACCAGACAGCGCAACTGATAGAGCTATCAGCGAAGCGGATAACACGGGAGCCTGCCTGGGTGTTCCGCGTTATCCTTGTCGTATGCAGGTCGAACGCCATGAACTGCGATGCTTTCACGCGGTGATCGAAGCGGGTGGCTTCAGCCGTGCTGCGGAGCGGCTGGATCTTTCGCAGTCGGCGGTCAGCCAAACCATCGCGAATCTGGAACACCGGCTGGGCACCAGTTTGTTGCGCCGAGGCAATCCGCCGCAGCCCACCGAAGCCGGCATCCGCTTGCTGCGCTTCGCGGAAACCACCCTGAACGAAGAACGCGAGGCGCTCGCAGACATCAGTCAGATCAAGTCCGGCGCGCTGTCGACGCTGTCCCTTGCCCTCTCTCCTGCCGCCAACTCCCGCATCGGCGTTGCGCTGCTCAAGGAATTTTGCGAACGCAACCCACTCACGCGGCTCAAGGTCGTCGTCGCACCCAGCCGCGAAATCGTACATGGCGTCGCTGAGGGCCGTTGGGAATTGGGCTTCGGTCCGTTTCATCACAACATGCCGGCGCACTTCGCCTTGCATCCGTGTTTTTCCGAAACGCGCCGGTTGATGATTGCCCGCGATCACCCGGCGCGCAATGCATTGGCGCGCGATGCCATGGGCACCATGCGCGAGTTGCCGCTGGTCACGTCGTATCTCGACGACTCCGCGAACCGCGCCACCGGCGAGCGGCTGCGCGACGCGTTCGGCTCAGTGTGGGAAGTCAGTCACATGGAACTGCGGCTGGCCTTGGTCGCGGACGGCAAGGGCGTCACGTATGTGTCGGATCTGCTCACGACAGTGCCGTCGCAATTGGTTCCGGTCGAAGGACTGCCCTACTCGAGCATCGATCGTCAGGTCGGCGCCTACAGTTTGAAACATCAACCCATGTCGCAGGCAGGAACCCGCTTTCTGGCCCTGTGCCACGAAAGATGGCCGAGACCGAGCTCGCCGTAACTTGTCATTCGGGCGGCGCCGCCGTTGCTTGCGCTAGAATTGCGTTTCAAATAATCACAAGGCTTTTCAGGAACCGCCATGATCACCAAGGACCTCTTCTCACTCAAGGGACGTGTCGCGCTGATAACCGGCGGATCCCGCGGCATCGGCAAAATGATTGCCGAAGGATTCATCGCGCAAGGCGCGAAGGTTTACATATCGGCGCGCAAAGCCGATGCCTGCAACCAGACCGCAAAGGAGTTATCCGCAGGCGGCGGCAGCTGCATCTCGATACCCATGAATGTTGCAACGGTGGCCGGCGCCAAAGGGCTCGCTGCCGCAGTGATGGCGCTGGAACCCAAGGTGGACATTCTGGTCAACAACGCCGGCGCCGCCTGGGGTGCCGCGTTCGACGAATTCCCCGAAGAAGGCTGGGACAAGGTGCTCAATCTCAATGCCAAGACGCCGTTTTTCCTGACTCAGGCCCTGGCGCCTGCCTTGCGCAAAGCGGCGACGGCGGCTCGCCCCGCCAAAGTCATCAACATCGCATCGATCGACGGAATTTACCTGACGCATCGCGAAACGTATTCTTATGTCACCAGCAAGGCCGGCCTGATTCAGCTCACGCGCCTGATGGCGGCGCGCCTGGTCAAGGACAATATTTATGTCAGCGCGATTGCGCCGGGTGCGTTCAAGTCCGACATGAATCGGGACGCGCGCGATCACGAGGAGGAAGTGGCCAAACGCATCCCGGCGCGGCGTGTCGGGACCGCCGAGGACATGGCGGGCGCCGCCATATTTTTGGCCTCGCGCGCCGGCGACTACGTGATCGGTTCAACGTTGACGGTGGACGGCGGCGTTGCCTTCGCAACTCCGGCAATGCGCGAGCTGCAATTGGAAGAATAGCGTCCCTTCGGGTCATGAACACGTCGGCGGCTCATTACACCACTCACCTCGGCCCCATCTATTCATGGATGCTGGGCGACATCAATGCCGCGTTTGTGCGGAGCAGCGCGGAAATCGTTAGTTAGCGCACTTGCGGCTCTGTCACGGCCGCGCATTTTTCTTACTGGCCTATCCGCGGCGAGAGCCAGGAGATGGTGTTCGACGCGCGATTATCGTTGCGGCCGACGTTTGGGTTCGTGCTTTTCGAGCTTGGGCATTTGCCGTTTCATGAATTCGTTGAACAGGGGTACGGTGAAGGCTGTCTCGCCGTGGCGCTGACTCCAAACCATTCCTTTGTTGATCAACTGCTGGCGCACAGTCGCAACGGCTCCGGCCGCGACGCCATGGTGTGATTATAAGGATATTAGTGGTGTTAACAACATTGACGTTAATATGACTAATAAAAGTAAATTTAACCAAGGAGGCTGGCAGGGCGATTCTGAAGAGGATGCGCTGTCGGGGTCCAGGGCATTCGATCACCTACCGGATCGCCATGGATGCGCACCGAGGGCGCAAGGCTTGCTGCAGACGCTGGCGTCGCGTCTCGAGGACGGAGATGCAGAGACTGTGGCTCAGGTGAGCGGCTTCTCGCTGCAGGGGGTGGCGGCGCAGGCGGGAAGCGCGCCACTATTCTTGGATGCTCGGGGACATCGACGCCGCGTTTGCGCGCAGCGCCGCGGTCATGGCGCGCATCGTCGCAACAAAACTTGAGCAGGCGAGATCGGGCCGCCGTGCCTATCGGGTGCCCTTCTCGATGCGCTTGGCCAATTCATCAAGATCGGCGTTTTCTTCGATGGATATTTCCAGCAAGTCGTCTTTAGCCGGCGCCGGCGTATCGCGCCGTTGAATTTTTGGCCTCGCGGGCGCGATGCGTTCTTCCGGCAGCGGCGTCGCCGATGTCGGCGGTACCCAATCCGTCTTTTGCGCGGCCCAACGTTGGTAGCGATCGAAATTCCACATGCCGGCCTCACCACCGGTTTGCAAGACGTTGGCGATCTGGCTGAATTGGCCGCCGCGAATGGTTCCGCGGGAGGCGGCGCTGGGCAGCAAAATTTCGCACACCGGAACGCGCAAGCGGAAGTCGCTCAAGAAATCGAGCCGCTGGCAGATGAAGCCGACGAAGCAGTCGGCGAGCTGCGCGCGAATGCTGCCCTGAATGTCCGCGGGAAATGACATGCACATGCGCGTGATGGCTTCCGCGCAAGTCGCCGAATGCATGGTCGCAATGACCAGGTGGCCGGTTTCCGCGGCGTTCAATGTCAGCCGCATGACCTCGGGTGTGCGCATCTCACCAATGACCAGCACGTCGGGATTTTCGCGCAAGGCGTCGACCAGGGCTTGCTCGTAGCTGGGAGAGTGCGTCGGAACCTCTCGCTGGCGTATGAAAGATCGTCGATTGGTAAAGACGTATTCGATGGGGCTTTCGACCGCGATGATGTGGCGCGCGCCGGATGAATTGATCTCCTCGACCAGCGCGGCGAGCGTCGTGGACTTTCCGCTGCCGGTGGGTCCGGACACGATGATCAAGCCGGTAGTTGCATCGGTCAGCTTCTTCAGGTCCGGGTGCAAATTGCAGGTCCGAAGACTGTTTTGAAACGAACTTAGGAGCCGCACTGCCATGGCCACGCCGCGCAGCGTTTGAAAAATATTGATGCGGCACCGAACGCCGGCCATGGTCCGGGAAAGATCTGCGGAGCCTCTGCTCAAGAATTGCGACCAACCCTCGCTGCCCAGCAACTCGCGCGCTGCCTGGACGACAAGCGCCGCAGCAACGGGCGGCCCGATCGAGGACAGCTGCCCCCTGATGCGGGCCACGGGCGCGGCGTCCGCTTCAATGTGTAGATCGCTGGCGCCGAGCTCGCGGCCCTTTCGAACCCAGTCTTGGACCGTCACGGCGAACGGGGATGGCGGATAAGGAGCGCTTGAGCCATGGCAATTGGATGCCGCCTCGGGGAGAAAGTTCATGGCGGCGAGAAGTTCGAAAAATTGCTGCCGCCGCTCGGCATACTGTAGTAAGTGCAGCCGTCTTTGCAGGGACCATAAATCTATTTTTGTTCGAGGTGTGTATGGCGAAGTTTTTGCTCGCATTGACGATTCTGATGCCCGCGTTGCTCAGCGCACAGGTGCCGCACCGCTTAGGTTCGGTACACACGCCCGAGGTCGACTTGAGCTACGAAACTTTCGGCTCGCTCGGCGCTGAAATTCCCCTGATTGCGGTCAACGGGGGTCCGGGACTCTCGCACGCGTATATGATGCAGAACGACCTGTGGCAGCGCGCCGCGGCGCATCGGCTTGTCGTTCTTTACGATCAGCGCGGCACCGGCGCCTCCAAGCAGGTGCAGCCCAATGCGCCGCAGAGCATGGAAGCGCAGGTCGCCGACCTCGACGCCGTCCGCAGTGCGCTTTCGCTCGACCGCATCGCCGTCTTGGGCGACTCCTACGGCGGGATGATCGCGATGGCCTACGCTGCGGCTCACCCCGAGCATGTCTCCCGGCTCATCCTGTCCGACTCCGCCGCGCCCTCCTGGAAAACCATGGTTCATCTGCTGCCCCAGG
>DATHFW010000221.1:0-2990 GCA_035317945.1 Steroidobacteraceae bacterium
AGCTGAATGCGCGGCAGGCAGCGTATGGTGCGATCGGCGCGCTGGTCAATCTGCTGATGGGCGGCGTGCTCAGTCTGGGCGTGCTGGTGCTGCTGCGGATCCTGGGCAGAGCGCCGCCGCTGAGTGCGCCTCCTTGGATCGCGCATCCGCTGGCCATGCATATCGGATTCGCTGCGCTCGCGCTCTTGAGCGCCGGTGCGACCGCCGGGTGGTTCGCGCGCGGCGCCGGCTTTTGGGGTTTTTGGTTCGGCGCCAGTCTGCTGGTCGCGCTGCTGTCGGTTGCCAGCGCCATAGCGGTACCGGGAGCCAGTTATTTGCTGCTGCTCGCGGCCTGGGCGGCTGCGCTCGCGGCGCTGCCCTGCTTGCCGGCCTTCGTCCGGGGCCGGACACCCGCGCCGGGTGCGGTAGATTTTGCCGCTATCGCTCCCGGCCTCATCCTGTTTGCAGTTCTATTGCCCCTGTTGCTGCTGCTGTACGCGGCGCTCGGCGCGCCCGCCTGGCCCATCTTGACCTTGACACTCTGCTTGGCGGCCGGCTTTTTGCTGCCGATGTTGGCCGGCGCCAGTCGGGGCGCACGTCGGTTCGTGACGCTGCTGGGGGCAGGCGTGGCCTTTGCCGGGATATCCATCACGCTGCTGCTGCCGATGTATTCGCCGAGTTGGCCGCAGCGGATCAACATCGAGTACTGGGTCGATGCTGATAGCGGCCATGCGCATTGGTGGACGCAGGCGGCCTCGCCGCGCCTGCCTCACGCGATGGCGAGCGCGGCGAAGTTCGATCCGGTTGCGCGTCCCCGCTTCGCCGGCTATCCCGTGAAAGGATTTTTTGCGGATGCCCCCGCGCTGGAATTGGCGGCACCCCAGCTCGAGATTTCCGCCGCACCGGGCGCCTCGCAAACCGCGACGCATGTCGAGCTGTTGCTGCGATCGGCGCGAGGCGCACCCACCGCCTTCGTGGTTTTCCCGGCAAGCGCACACATTCAGGAAGTGGTTGTCGCGACGCAATCGGGTCCGTTGCATGCCAAGCTGCACACATTTCGCAGCGGAGACACCGCCCTGGTGCTGGCCAATATTCCCAGCGCGGGACTCAAATTCGGAATCGACGCGGCTGCAGCACCGATCACGGTGCAGGTATTCGATCAGAGCCATGGGCTGCCGCAGGAACTGGCGGAAGGCCAGGCGCTGCAGCGGGCTCGGCCGCAGAATGCGACCAGCTCGCAGGATGGCGACGTCACGGTGGTGCAGCGCACCGTACGGCTCGATCCTGCGGCTGGCCGCTAAATCCTCATCATCCCTTAACCCGATGATTCAGAGCTGGCAGCCGCATGCACCGCGGCGAGCCGCTGGTTATGGATTTTATTGACCGCAGCGCTAATCGCCTCTTCGCGGCATTTTTGGACGGCGCTGTGGACCAATAAGGAGTAGCTGAGATTCGGGCAGACTCGTTCGGCAGCCTTCGCGAGTCGATGGTACACGGCCTGTGCTCCGCGATCCGTGTTCAACATATCCGCACTGTAGCGCACGACCTGCGTGGGAATTTCGCCGTACGCCGGAGAGGCGCCGGCAGCACCGGCGGCCGCAAGCCCGGCAAGACCGCCCAAAAGCAGTACCTTGGTAGCTAATTTAGTCATGACATCTCTCTCCTCGGGTAAATGAATGAGACACCCGCATAAGACGCCGTGACAGGCGGTCTCGTGTGTATCGGGATGTCGAGTTCGTCCCGGATCACGACGGTTTCGTCCCGCGGGTACCCGCGGGCGCCGCAAATGGGGGTGACTTGCGGTAGGCTTGACCCATGATCGGCATCGGATCGGCTCAATCTTCGCAGCGCTTCGCCGGAGGTCTGACCCAGACTCAGTTTCTAGGCATCGTTTGCCTGTTCTGGGTGTACGTGACCATATCGAATCTCTTGTATGGTTACAGCATGAGCAATGGCATTGCTCGCGTGACCAACGTGATGGTGTTTGCGACTTGGGACACGCGGCTTTTGCAGCACGTTTTGCTGCTGCCCATGCTGCTGGTGTCTTTTTGGGCCTCCCTCAAGGTGCAATGGCGTCCCATCCTGATCGCCCTGCCCCTGCAGTTGATTCTTGGCGCGGTCTTCTCGGCCATGGCCTACCCGGTGATGATTCTCTCCGAGGTCATCATGGCCACGGACCAATCGCATGGGACTGCGCTGTCGCAAGTGGTCAGCGCCTGGAGCGATCCTTTTTGGGTCACGCTGTGGCTGGCCAGCTTCGTGAGTTTCTTGCCGGCGTACGGATTTGGACTGGCCCTGGTGACGGGACTGGCTTTGTATACCCGCTTTCGCGATTCCGAAGTGCGGCTCGCCGCACTGGAGCGTGAGTGGAGCGCCGCGCGTCTGGCAGCGCTGCGCATGCAGCTTTCGCCGCATACCCTGTTCAACCTGTTGCACACGATCCGCGGCCACATCGAATGGGATCCCAAAGCCGCCCAGTCGATGGTGGTGCAGCTGGCCGATCTGCTGCGGCGTTTGCTCAACGCCGGTGAGCGCGATTTTTCGCGGCTGGCCGATGAGCTGCACTTTGCAAATCTCTACCTGGAGCTGCAGCAGCGGCGCTTCACCGACCGCCTCATCGTGGTACTGCCGAATCCGGTTGAGGTCCCCGCGGTATGGGTGCCGAGCTTGATACTGCAGCCGCTGATCG
The DNA here is from genome assembly GCA_035317945.1 of Steroidobacteraceae bacterium. GTDB lineage: Bacteria > Pseudomonadota > Gammaproteobacteria > Steroidobacterales > Steroidobacteraceae > Bog-1198. The sequence goes on from DATHFW010000221.1 coordinate 2,669, forward strand.
AGAACGCGGTGGTTCACGGCTTGTCGGGCCATCAAGGCATCGTGACGGTGAGCGTGAGCGTGACGATGGCCAACGATACGGTTTTGCTGCGCGTCACGAACACGGTGTGCGTGGACAGAGGTGAGGGGGCGGACGGGATCGGCCTCAAGAATGTGCGCGAGCGCATGGCCGTCCAATTCGAAGGACGCGCCAGCCTCATCGCCGGCGCTCAAGGCGGCGAATGGATCAGCGAAATCAGGATGCCGGCCATACGCGAGTCGCCCCCCGTCATGCGCGAGGTCGCAGTCGGCAGCAAATTGCATACCACCACCTTCGTCGGCAC
>DATHFW010000222.1:0-6384 GCA_035317945.1 Steroidobacteraceae bacterium
TCGTCAGTGCGATGCTGCACGACAAGCGTGTGCGCAAGCTGTCGTTTACCGGCTCGACGGAAGTCGGGCGCATCCTGTTGCGCGAGGCGGCCGATTGCATCGTGAGCTGCTCCATGGAGCTCGGGGGAAATGCGCCATTTATTGTCTTGGACGATGCAAACGTGGACGACGCGGTGCGCGGCGCCATGATCGCCAAGATGCGCAACGGCGGCCAGGCCTGCACCGCCGCCAATCGTTTCTTCGTCGAAAAGGGAATACTTGCGGAGTTCACCTCAAGGTTTACCGCCGCCATGCGCGAGGTCAAGATGGGCGGCGGCCTGATCGATGGCAATACCTTGGGGCCATTGATCAACGCCGCCGCCCAGCAGGCAGTGCGCGCGCTGGTCGGCGATGCGTTGCACAGCGGCGCAGAACCGATTCTCGGTGGGTCCCAGCCGGGCGGGCCGGGATTTTTCTATCCACCGACCGTGTTGGGGCGCGTGGCCCCCGACGCCGCCATTTTAAGGTCCGAGATATTCGGGCCGGTCGCGCCCTTGGTGGAGGTCGCCGATGAGGACGAGGCGATCGCGAACGCCAATGACACCGAATTTGGACTGGCGGCATATCTGTATACGTCCGACCTGCGCCGCGGCATGCGCGTGTCCGAACAACTCGAGGCGGGAATGATCGGCCTGAATCGCGGCATCGTCTCAGACCCTGCCGCGCCTTTTGGCGGCGTCAAGCAAAGCGGTCTTGGCCGCGAAGGCGCGCACGAAGGCATGCTGGAATATCTGGAAAAAAAATACGTGGCGGTCGAGTGGTAGCGCTCGATTCAGCGCGTCGGCGATCTGCCGGCGGCGCGCTGCGTGCTTTCATTGGCACCGATGGCTCGAGTCGAGCCGCCCACGATGAGGCGCGGCTGCAGATAGATGGTTCTCGCGGGCGCATCCGGATCTTCGATCCGCTCCAGCAGCAATTCTGCGGATTTGATGCCGAGCTGTTGATGCGGGATGTGCACGGTGGTGAGCGGCGGCGTGAAGCGGTCGACAAAGGGCATGTGATTGTAGCCGGTCACGGAAACGTCTATTGGGCATCGCAAGCCGTTCGCGAGCAGCACATCGAAGCATCCGAGAGCGAGCAGGTCGTTGGCTGCGACGACGGCGGTGAAGCCGACATCGCTGCTGGCGATTATCTTGGACAAAGCCTCGCTGCCCGCGGCCTCCGAAAAGGCGCTGGCATTGACCATCATGCTCTTGTCGGCCTTCATGCCGCGAGCTTTCAAGGCGTTGAGGAAAGCGCGGTATCGAACGTAGCCGGTCGAGGTGGTTTGCGGTCCGCCGACAAACGCAATGCGTCGGTGACCGAGTTCGAGCAGATGCTCGAGCGCCAGACGTATCCCGAGATTATCGTCCGTGGTTACGGCAGCGACCGGGATGGGCATCTTTTCAACGGTTCGATTGACCAGCACCAGAGGCACGCCCCGGCTCAGGCATTCTTCAACGATCGGATCCTCGCGATGCGCCGTGGCCAATATGAGACCGTCGACTTGGCGCGCGATCAAGTTGTTGACGATATTTCGGGCGTTATGAATGTCGTTATTGGAGTCCGCCAACACGACCACATAGCCGGCCGACGCCAGGGTTTGTTCGGCGCCGCGCACGATGGGTGGAAACACCGGATTGGTCAGGTCGGGAATCAATATGCCTACTGTTCGGCTGCGCCGCGTGCGCAAACCAGCAGCGAGCGGATTGACGGAGTAGCCGAGCTTTTGCGCGACAGCAAGCACCCGATCCGCGACGGACTTGGAAACCATGCCCCGTGTCTCGGCGTTGAGGACGCGCGACACAGTCGAGGCATGCACCCGCGCTTTTACTGCAACTTCCTTGATGGTCACCTGAGCTTTGCGCATGTTCCATCATAGATTTTGCCGGCTGAGCGAACAAGTGGCCGGCGCTCGAAGGCCGGCGTCGGCGTCTCCGCTCAGCGGCTTTCTCGGTTTGCTAACGCCGAATTTTTTGTTAAAGTTAGTTATGCAATCGATTGCAAAGAGCGCCACTGCGGAGGAATGAAGTGACGGCTAATCAAGCAAATGGGCTGAACGAATACACCATAGGATGGCTTGGCGCGGGCCGTATGGGCTTCGCGATGGCGAAACGTCTTCTGCAAGCGGGCGCGGCGGTTAGCGTGTACAACCGTACTCGCAGCAAGGCAGAGCCCCTGGTGGAATATGGTGCGACGCTGGTCTCTACGCCCCGCGACTTGGCGGGCTGTGACCTGGTTTTCGCAATGGTATCCACCGGCGCTGATCTTCGCGACGTGGTGTCCGGCGAGGGCGGACTTCTGACCGGAACGTCCAGACCCAAGCTGTTGATCGATTGCTCCAGCATCTCGGAGGCAGACTCCGTCGCGGCGCGTACTCAGGCGGCAAAACTCGGCGTGCCGATGTTGGCGGCGCCGGTGAGCGGCAATGCCAAGGTGGTCAAGGCCGGCAAGCTCTTCGTGGTTGCCTCCGGGCCCCGCGACGCCTTTGACATCGCCGCGCCTTATCTCGCCGCGCTCGGCCAGGGCGTCACTTACGTGGGCGAGGGGGAACGCTCGCGCATCGTCAAAATTTGCCACAACCTCTACCTCGGCATCGTGACGCAAGCGCTCGCGGAGATCACTGTGCTGGCGCAGAAGGGTGGCGTGGCGCGCTTCGATTTCCTGGAGTTCTTGAATTGCAGCATCATGGGCTCGGCGTTTGCACGCTACAAGATGCCGGCGTTCGTGAATCTGGAACTATCGCCGACCTTTACGCCGATATTGCTGCGCAAAGACTTGGATCTCGGCCTCGAAGCGGGCGAGCGTCTCGGCGTGCCGTTGCCGTTGACCGCGCTGACCCGCGAGTACGTGCAGAAAACAATTGATGCGGGACACGAGGCGGAAGACTTCGCAGTGCTGTTGCTCGAGCAGGCGAAGCGTTCCGGGCTCGAATTGAGATCTGAAGGCGCAAAGATTAACGACGGGCTTTCTGGCTGACTTCTCTAGAAATGAAATCCGGCTGCTGCGGCGGTCGATAAAACGAGGTGTTCCATGTCCAAGAAAACAAAAGAGCCGGGCGCCGGGGAGGCGCGACTGAACTTGAACAGGCGGTCATTACTGGCAGGCGGCGCCGCATTGGCAGGCCTTACCGCGATGGGCGCGCGAGCGCAGGTCACCGGCATCATGCCGGGCGGCGGCACGGTGCCGTTCCGGCGCCCATTGGGCTCGCTCCCGACGCTGGATCGCAATCAGTACATCCACAACATGGAACTCATCGCGCACGTCGAGGACGCACACATCTCCGGCGGTGAGCCGCAAATGAACATGTGGGCGAAGGGCGAACGCCGCCTGATCCAGGCTCAGGGCGGTTGGTTCGACGTGACCGATGCCAAGCATCCGGTCATGATCAAGACCAAGGAGCGCACCGGCGGCTGCATTGCCTACAACGAGAAGCTCAAGAAATGGCTGATGATGAGCACGGCGGCGCAGCCGCTGTCGTCGGCCGACCCCGATCACCCGTACGGCCGCTGGGACGAGGAATACCGCAAGAAAGCCGAGAGCTACGACGGCCTGCGCGGAGTTCGTACCTACGACATCACCAAGCCCGAGGAGCCGAAACTCTTGTGCGAGTTCAGCACCGGCAAGACCGGTAGCGGCACACACATGAATTTCTACGACGGCGGTCGTTATGCGCTGACAGATGCCGGCTGGAGCAATGAGTTCCGCATGGAGAACGCGCAGCGCCCCAACGGCAACGGCTTCATGTTGCTCGATCTCGCCGATCCGGGAAATGTCCTCGAAGTAAGCCGGTGGCACATCCCCGGACAACTGTACAGCGAGGAGGAGGAGTACAAGAAGTATTGGTTTGCGGGTGATCATGCATCGTGGACGTCCTCGCACGGCGGTCTCATTCCAAAGAGACTGGAAGAGGGCGGCAAGATGGCGTTCTGCGGCTTCGGCCACTTTGGGATGGTCCTCATGGATCTTTCCGACCCCAAAAATCCCAAAGTGATCACGCAATACCGTCCGACTCACGAAACGATGGGCGGCATTCCGTTCCACACCATCTTTCCGGTGCATGCCGGGAATAACAAGACACTGCAAGACCTGATCATCACGACCTCCGAGACCGTGGAGCCCGATTGCCGGGAGCCGTTCAAACCGGTGCAGGTCATCAGCGTCAAGGATATGAAGAATCCGAAGCTCGTCGGCTTCTTTCCACGTGCCGTTCCGCCGAAGGAAGCGCCTTATACAGACTTCTGCCTGGCGCGCGGACGCTTCGGCACGCATAACACCGGAGCATGGATCGCGCCGGGTACCGCGCGGCCTGAGATCATCGTCCTGGCGTGCTTCAATGCCGGCGTGCAGGTTTGGGACATTTCCGACCCTACTGCGCCGAAGCAAGTGGCTTACTTCATTCCGCCGCACATCGGCAAGATCGAAAACTACGAGAGCTGGCGCCGTTCGGAATCAGAGAACGCCTACGTAGAGTGGGACCGCAAGATCATCTGGTTGGGCGGTCCCGCCGGCACCTACGGCCTGTCGTGCCCGGCGCTGGGCGCGCCGTCCACGGGTCCGCAAAAGATCGATCATTGGACGGTGCCGCACGCAAATCGTGGCTGGAATACATGAACGGCGACACCGCTCTTAATCTGTATCGATTGCAGTTTGGCCTCCGTGAGGCTGAACAACGGGCCTTCGATCTGTTCCTGCAGAACTTGGTCAAGGGCACGAGTCATCTTTCCTTGGGGCAGGAGGCGGTGGCCGCCGGCTTTGCAGCCGCCATGCAGCCGGGTGATCTGACGTTCTGTACCTATCGGGGTCACGCACACACGCTGGCGCGGGGCGTTGGAGTCGAGAAGGTTCTCGGCGAGCTCATGGGGCGCGACAACGGACTGATGCGCGGCAAGGGCGGGTCGATGCATTTGACCTCAGTCGAACATGGCGTGATGGGCAGCTACGCCATCGTGGGCGCGCATTTGCCGATCGCCTGCGGCGCGGCCTGGCGCGCGCAGTACCGAGGCGAGAAGGATGTCTCCGTGTGCTTCTTCGGAGACGGGACGACCAACATCGGCGCGTTCCACGAGGCATTGAACTTGGCGGTCATCTGGAAATTGCCGGTGGTATTTGTCTGCGAGAACAACCTGTACATGGAATACACGCCGATCGGCGACGTAACGGCGGTCAAGCGCCCCGCCGCCGATCGCGCAGGAGCGTATGGGCTCGAGGCCATCGTCGTTGACGGTCAGGACGCCGACGCCGTCTTCGAGGTGGCTAAAAGCGCTTTCGCCAAGGCACGGGCAGGGGAGGGCCCCTCGCTGATCGAATGTCTCACCTATCGCTACAGCGGCCATTCGCGCGCAGATCCGGCCAAGTACCGGCCGGAAGGCGAGCTCGATCAGTGGCGGGCGCGTGATCCAATCAAGCTCTACCGAACCAGATTGCTGGAGCGTGGAGTTGCCGAATCCGTCTTGAGCGCGATCGAATCGGAAATACGCAGCGAGGTAGACCGCGCCACGGAAGCCTGCAAGGCGGCGCCGGTTTCCTCAGAAAGCATTTTGAGCACCGACGTGTACGCGGATGGAGGTTGGGCATGGCGGAATTAACCTATCGCGATGCTGTCGCGCGTGGAATTGCCCAGGAAATGGAGCGCGATCCCGACGTGGTCTTTCTAGGCGAAGACGTGGCCAAAGCCGGGGGCGTATTCAAGGCAACGGTCGGCCTGTTCGACAAGTTCGGAGCGAAGCGCGTGCGCGATACGCCGATCTCCGAGCAAGCCATCCTAGGCGCGGCGATGGGTGCTGCGATGACGGGACTGAAGCCGATCGCCGAACTCATGTTTTCTGATTTCTTTGGAGTGTGCTTCGACTACTTGGCGAATGAGATTCCGAAAGCGCGCTACATGACGAACGGTCAGGTCAAATGTCCGCTCGTGGTGCGAACCGCAAATGGTGCCGGATCGCGCTTCGGCGCGCAGCACAGCCAGAGCGTTGAGAACTGGGTGATGATGATTCCGGGTCTCAAGGTGGTGGCGCCCTCGACGCCGCGGGACGTCATCGGCCTGCTGGCGGCGGCAGTCCGCGATCCAGACCCGGTCATTTTCTTCGAGCACAAGTCCCTGTATTCCACCAAAGGTGAGGTTCCCGACGGCGAAATTGTCGACAGCCTGGGAACTGCGAAGGTCTTGCGAACGGGCGGCGATGCCACGATCGCCGCATTGGCCTACATGGTGCCGCGGGCATTGGAAGCGGCTCAGCAACTGAAAGCCGAGCACGGCATCGATTGCGAGGTCATAGATGTCCGCTCACTGGTGCCGCTCGACACTCAAACCATTCTGAATTCCGTCGGCAAGACGCACCGCTTCTTCACGGTCGAGGAAAATCC
>DATHFW010000223.1:0-2665 GCA_035317945.1 Steroidobacteraceae bacterium
GCGGCGCATGGCCTCATTGGTCGCGCCCTGATTGGCCGCCAATTCGTCGAGCAGCGCGCGGTAGTCGCCGGGGTCGACCACGACCGTGACCGAGGCGTGGTTCTTGGCGGCGGCGCGCACCATGGCCGGACCACCGATGTCGATATTATCCACCGCATCCTCATACGTGGCGCCGGGCCGCGCCACCGTTGCGGCGAAGGGATAGAGATTGACGGCCAACAGATCGATGGGCTCGATGTCGTGCGCGCTCATGACCGCTTCGTCGACACCGCGCCGTCCCAAAAGGCCGCCGTGAATCTTCGGATGCAGGGTCTTGACCCGGCCGCCCATGATTTCCGGAAAGCCGGTGTATTCGGCCACTTCCTTGACGACGATGCCGTGACTTACCAGAAGCTTGGCGGTGCCGCCGGTGGACAACAGCTCGATGCCGCGTTCGCGCAATTCGCGTGCAAATTCAACGATGCCGGTCTTGTCGGAGACACTGAGTAACGCACGGCGGACGGGCGTGAGCAACGGCGCGGCCTATTCGTTCAGGCCGAACTCTTTGAGCTTCTTGCGCAGTGTGCCGCGATTGATGCCGAGAATGGTCGCGGCGCGGCTTTGATTGCCCTGCACATGGCCCATGACGACTTTGAACAGCGGCTCTTCCACTTCGCGCATCACGAGATCGTACAAATGCGCCGGCTTGTGGCCGTTGAGCGTTTCAAAATAGCACTGCAAGGCTTCCTCGGCCTGCGAACGCAGAGGCACGCCCTTGCCATTGACCTTCAGATCGCGGCCGTTGAAGGCCGGCGATATATCTCTGCGTGATTTCGATTTCTTTTTCGCGACCATGGCACCGTCCAAATTCCCTGTCGATCATCATTCTTATTACAATGCGCGCTTACGCAGCGCGATACAAACCCGTGTCGTAATGTTCCAGCAGCGTCGACAACTGTTCCTGCGGCGTCTCGATTTGCACGAGGCGATTCCGCAAGGCTTCTTGTCCGGGATGCTGCCGAAAATACCAACTCAAGTGTTTGCGTGCCACACGAACACCTGTTTCATCGCCGTAGAACGCATACAGGTCTTCGAGGTGGGCGCGCATAATATCACGTACTTTTTCCAGCGCCAGAGTTGCGCGCGATTCACCTGTTGCGAGGAAAAAATTGACTTCGTCGAAAATCCATGGCCGACCTTGCGCCGCTCGGCCGATCATGATCCCGTCGCATCCGGTTGCTCGTAGAATTTCATGCGCTCGTTGCGGCGAATCCACATCGCCGTTCGCAAACACCGGAATCTTGACGGCGCTTTTGATTATTGCCACCGTCTCATGTTCGGCATTTCCCTGATAGAGATCGGTGCGAGTGCGGCCATGGACCGCAAGTCCTTGAATACCGTTGTCTTCCGCGATCGTTGCGATGCGGACGCCGTTCTTGTGGTCGCGGTCCCATCCGGTGCGCATCTTGAGCGTTACGGGCACATCGACAGCCTTAACCACGCTGTGCAAGATCCGTGCAACCAGCGGCTCGTCCTGCAGCAAAGCGGAGCCCGCCAATCGGTTGCAAACTTTTTTCGCGGGACAACCCATGTTGATGTCGATGATTTGCGCGCCGGCATCCGCATTGCGGCGCGCTGCGTCGGCCATCATCGCAGGATCGAAGCCGGCGATCTGCACCACTCGGGGGCTGGGCTCGCCGGTGTGGTCCATGCGCCGGCGAGATTTCGGCGTGTCCCACAGGCGCACATCGGCGCTCAACATTTCCGAAGCAGCCAACCCGGCGCCGAAACGCCTGCACAAAATGCGAAAGGGACGATCGGTAACACCGGCCATCGGCGCCAGCACCACGTTGGACGGCAATGTGTGAGGACCGATCCTGACGCGGGGAAGCACGGGGCTCATCGCTGGCACTCGTTCATCGCTTGCCCTGCGGCGCAACATCATTGGCGCACACTATTTTTTGATCGGCGCCGCGCAGGCAGACATCGATTTCAAATCCTTCGGCATTTTTACCGGGATCGAGAATTTGCAAGGTCGCATCGACCTGCTCGCCCGGCGCCAGCAGCTTGGCCGTCGGTTTGCCCAAGTATTCGGACGGTTCGAAGTCGCGCGTGCCGATGCGCTTGCCGAATCGATCGGCAAGTGTCACCCGCAGCAGAGGATAGCGCTGCAGTTGGGCCGCAGAATTGAGAATGCTGGCACGCACCCGCAAGGTGCCACTGGCGTCCGGATCGCCGGTCACGCCCCACTGGCGGAGTTGGTAGGCGGAAAAATTCGCGGGCGCGGCTTGTGGGGCGCCCATAAGACCGTAGAGCGCGCGGACCACGGCCGAGTCGCGGTTCTGATGCGCGATTTGCACCATCAGCAACAGCGCCGCGGCGATGGCAGCGCCGAGCCATAAATTGAAGCGCAGGCGCTCGCCATCGGCGCGCTCGGACTGGCGCCTGAGCAAGGCCGGCTGCACGGCATTTTCGAATCCTTCCAGCATGTCGCGGCGCACGTCGTCCGATACTTCGGCCGCTTCGTATCTGTTGGTGCGTCGCTCCGGGTGCGGCGGCGGTGGGGGCGGCAGAGCAAGTTCCGGTTCATGTTCGGATTTAAGTTCTGCCGTGACCTCCGCTTCCGGCGGCGCGGGTGGTGGCGGCGGCTGCGCGGGCGGCGAAGTCGGTGGCGAAGTCGGTGGTG
>DATHFW010000224.1:0-14444 GCA_035317945.1 Steroidobacteraceae bacterium
CTCCTAAATCAGCCTGAGACAAAAGGGGGCGTCACTGTAGCTAAAGATGACTCGTTTGAATAGCGAAGGCAGGAGTGCGCTAACATTGCCAGTGCCATGCTGCCCTTCTCCGAAGCCTGCGAGCGAAACAAGGCGCCGATACTCGATGTGTTGCGGAGCGCTTTTGCCGGGCGCACGCACGTGTTGGAGATCGGCAGCGGCACCGGCCAACACGCGGTGCACTTTGCGGCGCAATTGACCCACCTCACCTGGCATCCCACGGAGCAATTGGCGTACCTGGCCGATCTTGACGCCCGGGTGAAACTCGAGGGCTCGCGCAATCTGCGTCCGCCCACAGTACTGGACGTCAATCAAAGCGTGTGGCCGCTGCGCGCGGTTGATGCCATTTTTACGGCCAATACCCTGCATATCATGTCCTGGGCGGAGGTACGGGTGATGTATCGGGGGCTCGATGCCGTGCTCTCGCCGGGCGGCATCCTGTGTGTGTACGGTCCTTTTCGCTACAGCGGCCGCTACACCTCGAACAGCAATCAAGACTTTGATCGCATGCTGCAGGAGCGCGATCCCAAGTCGGGTTTGCGTGATATCGATGAACTTACCGCGCTGGCGGCGCAGTACGGCCTGCGGTTGCGCGCCGATCACGACTTGCCGGCCAACAACCGGTTGCTGGAGTTCATCAGGGACTAGGAGTCAAAGCCGTGAGCAATGCCCGTGGCTCCAGATTTCCCTCGTAACGTTCGCCGTTGATGAAGAACGTCGGCGTTGCCGACACCCCGCTGCGCATGGCGCCCATGAAGTCGCGCTTGACACGCGGGCGATAGAGCCGCGCCTCCATATCGGCCTCGAATCGCGGCATGTCCAATCTCAACGCGAGCGCAAGCGTGTGCACCAGATCCGAACCCAGATCAGATTGATGATCGTAGATGGCGTCATGCATTTCCCAAAACTTGCCCTGCGCACCGGCCGCTTCGGCCGCTTCCGCGGCATACTGCGCGTACGGGTGCATGTCGTTGAGCGGCATGTGGCGAAAGACGAAGCGCAGGTTCGCGCCCATGGTTTCGAGAATGGACTGAACCATGGAATGCACGTCTGCGCAGTAAGGACACTGATAGTCGCCATATTCAACCAAGGTGACCGGAGCATTTTCCGGGCCCTGCGCATGGTCGCTCTTGCCGACAGCTACGAAAAGGGTCATCGAAGCAGGGACTCGCAGTCGGTGTCCTGCGCCTTGCCGCGGTCGACAAGCACCATTTTTGAATCCTGCGCCTGGATGCCGACCGATGGATGCGCCAAAGTGCCGCCGATCAGAATCGGCGAGCGCAATTGGAAAAAACGCACGCTTTTCGGATAGCCGCGCAATACAAAATCCAAAGTCTCGGTACTCAGATGCGCAGCCCCTTCACCGGCTATCAGGACGGGCTCCGTATCGAGGAGCAATTTCTTTGCCGTGAGCGTGCCGTCGTGGACCTGAAAACTCGCGACGCCGCAACGCACCGGGACCTCTTGCTTGTTCTTGGTGAGCAACAGGCCCAATCCGCGAAGATCGATGCCGGTAAGTTCCGCGAGCGACTCTCGAACCGTGCCGCTCGGCAGCGTCGCGATGACCGTTCCGTCGGCGCTCGCCGCCGCCTCGTGCATGGATTTTCCGCGGCCCATGAGATTGACTCGCAGTCCGAGCGGTCCCTCGATGGCAGGAGGACCGCCACCTTTGCGCGCATATCGTCCCAGTTGTAAACCCGTGATTGTAACGTCCAAGTCAACTGCCGGAATTTCTTTTCGCGCATCGATCTTCAATTGCACATTCAATTTGCCGTCCAGCACGTCGGCCGACAACGGCGTCACGGCAAGCCGGCCGCGATCGATCGTCATCTTCGCCGCGACCGTCTCCAGAGCCACGCGCGCGACTTGCACATGCCGCGCTCGGAATCTCACGGCGCCATCCATATGGCGCAGCGCACTGGGATCGGGGCTTGCATTGGACAGCAGCAGCGGCGGCGACGATTCGCTCTGGGGGTTGCGGCCCGCGGCGCGCGGCCCGAGATCGGCGAGGCGCAGGGATTGAGAACTTAGGTCGGCGTCGACGTGCGATTGCCCTCTCTTCAGTTCGATCGATGCGCTGCCGCGCAGATCGCTTTGTCCCGACGTCAGCACAAGGTCGGTGAACGAGGAGGTGTAGCCGCGCCGCGCCAGCTTGCCGGAAACATGAAAGCTGCCGGTATCGATCAACGTCATGCCGGTCAAATAGTACACATCCTTCAGGTCCGCGCCGTTCACGTCGAAAGTCACGTCGAAGTAATGCAAATCGAAAGGCTCCAACAGAACGCCCTTGCCGGTGAGACGCGAGCCGCTGGAGCGCTCGGTGAACGTGAAGCCGTAATGCCGATGAGGGCTTGCGCTTCGCAGCGGATCGCCGATGACCTCGAAGCTTACCGGCCTGCCGTTCAATTGCCCCTTCCCCTCGAGACGCAACGTCTGAGCCCCCTTCGGCCCCGGGAAATCTTGCGCGGAAACGGTCCCGTCGAACTGCCGGTGTTTCTGGGCATCGTCGAGAAGCACGCGAGCCTCTGCCAGGGAAAGCGCATGAATGATCGGCAAGCCCTGCGGAGTGTTGTAGTCCGGGTTCTTCATCTGCCAGTTGGCGTGGCCCGCCGCATCGCGGAATGCGTGCAGCGTGGCCGCTTCGATCGCAAGACTGGCGATTTCGAGGTCGCGGCCCAAACGCGGCGTCTCAAGGACGACCGTTACCTTGCCGACCTCTGCGGCGATGCCGGGAGGCGTCCAGGGAGGGTTTCCAATGGTGACGCGCTCGGCAACCAGCCTCGGGTTCAGGGACAACAGGCGAAGCCGCAGCGGCCCGTCGACACGGATTTGACGTTGCGTGCCGGCAGCGAGGAATTTGACCAATGCGCCCCGAAAATAGCCCGCATCCAAGGCGGCCGCGAGCAGCAGCAGCATGACAATGAGCGCCAGGAGCGCCCACAGGAGCCATTTCAGCCCGCGACGCCATCCGCGTATCCCCCCAGTCACCGCCTTAATCTCTGCATTCACGAGACAGTCCCCACATTTGGTGGCATAATGACACTGAAACGTAGATTCCGCGTGTGCAACGCGCGCGGGCAACCATGGCGAACCACAGGGGAAGGTTAACGACTATGAAGAAGATGCGTACATCTGTCGCTGCAGCGGCGTTGATTGCGGTCACGGCGCTAAGCTACACCGGCACAAGCCTCGCGACGGCAACTGCGGCTGCCAAAGCTCCTGCTGAGGTCGTGTTGCCCGTTACAGTCGATAACTTCCGGCTGCCCGACCAAAATCTGCATTCGCACGAATTGCGTCGGCTCGGAGACGCCAGTGCGGTCGTGCTGATCACGCAGGCAAACAATTGTCCGGTCAGCCGCAACACCAGCGCCGCGGTGAAAGCGTTGCAGGATGAGTACTCGGCGAAGGGCGTCGAGATTTTCATGCTGAACTCCACGCCTACGGACAAGCGCGAAGCGATCGTCGCCGAAGCACAAAGCTACGGCTACAACCTGCCCATCCTGTTGGACACCAACCAGTTGGTCGGTGAGCAGTTGGGCGTGACTCGCACCGCCGAAGCCATCGTCATCGATCCGAAGACCTGGAAAGTTATTTATCGCGGTCCGATCGACGATAAGGTCACCTACGAGCGCCAGAAAGCCGCCGCTGATCACACCTGGGCCAAGGACGCACTCGATGCGCAACTGGCCGGCAAGCCCGTTGCAGTCACGAAGGTCGAAGCGGTCGGTTGCCTCGTCGCCTTCCCCGAGCGCGCCAAGATGGCCGCCAGCAACGTGACCTATGTCAAGAACATCGCACCCATGTTTGAGGACAAGTGCGTGTCCTGCCATGAGCCCGGCGGCATCGGCCCGATGCCCTTCACGAAGTTCGAAGAGATTGCGCCCTTTGCACCGATGATTCGCGAAATGATTCGCACGCAACGCATGCCGCCGTGGCGCGCCGATCCGAGCGTCGGACATTTCCTCGGCGACCGCAGCCTGTCAGCCGCCCAGATCAAGACGCTGGTTCACTGGGTCGAGGCGGGTGCGCCGCGCGGCACCGGTGCCGATCCGTTGGCCGGCAAGACTTTCACGGCGCCGGAATGGCCGCTGGGCAAGCCGGACTTGGTGCTCGATGTACCCGCCTACACCATACCGGCGAACGGCATCGTTGATTATCAGCGCCCCTACATCGTCAACCCTCTGAAGGAAGGCAAGTGGCTGCGTGCCTCGACCATCAAGGTCGTGAATCGCCAAACCGTGCACCACATTCTCACCGGCTACATGGCTGAAGTGCCGGGACCCGGTCAGGTTGCCAATGAAAGCAAATGGGGCACGTCGTTGGGCGGCTACGCGGTCGGCGCCGAATCCTTCGTCGAGCCGCCGAACACCGGCGCTTTCATACCGCCGGGCGGCGCCATCGGCTTCCAGGTGCACTACACCCCGTACGGTCAGCAAGTCACCGAGCACTCGCAAATTGCGCTTTACTTCTGGAAGGACAAGCCGAAGTTCGTGATGCGCAACTCCGTCGTGCTGAATGCGAACATCGTCATTCCCGCGAACAAGGAGAGCACCGAGTTGCAGGCGTACATCGATGTTCCCAAGGACATGATGCTGTACGGTGCGTTTCCGCACGCCCATTATCGCGGCGCATCCTCGCAGTTCTTTCTGGTAGAGCCGGACGGCAAGAAGACCTTGCTGGTGTCCCTGCCGCATTACGATTTCAACTGGCAGCGCGAGTACAACTTCGTTCAGCCCGTCAAGGTTCCGGCTGGATCGAAACTGCTGGCCGTCTACACGTATGACAACTCCGTGAGAAATCCGGCCAATCCGGATCACAATCGCGTCGTGCCCTGGGGCGATCAATCCTTCGACGAAATGCTCTATACGGCGTTTCACTACGAGTGGGTCGGAGAGACCTCGGACAAGATGGAGCAATACGCGGCCTACGACAAAGAGCTGAATGAGAATCGCCTGTTCGGCATGCTGGACACGAAAATGAACGGCAAGCTCGACATGTCGGAATTGACCGGCCCGATCGGCAAGGATTTTGCCGCGAGCTTCGCCAAGATCGACACCGACCATGACGGCTTCATCCAGCCCAACGAGTTGCTGGCGGCCCAGGCTGCCGGGCAGAAGCGCCGTCAGCAGGCGTCGCAGCCGGGCCAAGCAGCTCCGGCCGCGGCACCGGCTCAAACGGCGCCGGAAAAGACTGGAGGCGGTCAATAACCCAAGAGTGGCGGCCCGTGCATTCCTTTGATGCGTTGAAAGGATTCGCGCGGGCCGCCACATTCATGTCGATGGCGGCCACAGGCCTCAGCCTGTGCGACTTCGTGCATGCCACCGGCTTGAGCCGGGTGAATCCGGGCGCGCAGGCGCCGGCGTTCAGCGCCCAGGGTGCCGATGGCAAACGCCACAGCTTGCGCGACTACGCCGGCAAGCTGGTGGTTCTGGAGTGGACCAATCCTGTTTGTCCCTTTACCGCGGTGAAGTACAAGAACGGCGCCATGCAGGCGCTGCAGCGCTATGCCGCATCCCACGACGTGGTGTGGCTGTCCATCGATACGGCCGCACCCGACAAAGCCGGATATTTGACCGCGGCTGCCGCGCGCACGCGCATCGCGCAGACTCAGGCGACGGTCACCGCATTTTTGTTCGACCGCGACGGCAGCATCGCGCGCAGCTATGGTGCCAAGACGACGCCCAGTTTTTTCGTCGTCGACCGCGAGGGCAAACTCGCATACCAGGGAGCGATGGACGATCAGGTCTTCGCCGACCAAGGCCAAGGGCACGAGTATATGAAATCCGCGCTGGATGATCTGGTTGCCGGACATCGCGTGAAGACCTCAGAGACCCAGCCTCAGGGCTGCGCGATAGAATACTAACGATGAGACTGGTGAGCAAAAACGCCGCATCTGCGCGCCGCATCGACGCCGCCGCAAAATCCCGCCGCGAACAATTGCTCGACGAGGCGGCGCGGGAGTTGAATTCCAAGGGCATTTCGATGACGTCCTTGACGGCCGTCGCGGACAAGCTCGGTTTTTCCCGCGCATCGCTGTATTACTATGTCGAGGATCGGGAGGACCTGATGTTCCAGGTCTACCTGCGATCCTCCGAGATCATGGCGCGCCAGCTGGGCGAAGCGGCGCAATCCGGCCGCAGCGCGTTGCAGGTTGTCGGCAATTTCATTTCCAAATCCTTGGATCCTGCGGAGCCGGAACTTGCAGCCTTGAGCGAAATCGGGCTGCTCGATCAAGCTGCACGCGAGACCGTGCTCGGCATCTTCGAAGCGGTGGTCGCGCGGCTTGCCAGCCTGCTCGAGGCAGGGGCAAAGGCCGGCGACATACGCTTGTGCGACTTTTCGATCGTCGCGCGAACCATCATCAGCATCATTCATTCGATACCGCTGAACTCGCCCCTGGCGGTCGCGCTGCGCGTGAGCCGGCCGGAGATCATTGCCGCGGCCAAGGACATACTGGCGAATGGCTGGGCGGCCGACCGAACCCGGGAAGTGAACCCTCCGCCCATTGATTTTTCACCTCTGCTCACTCAGCCCGGGGGCCTGTTCGATCGAGGTGCGCAATTCGACGCCAAGCGCGAAAAGATTCTCGCAGCCGCCTCGCAGCTGTTCAATCGACGGGGTGTCGATACGACGTCGCTTGATGATATCGCCGCCGCCGTGGGCGCCACCAAGCGAACCCTGTATCACTATGTCGGCGACAAGCAGACCATTCTTTCGGCCTGCTATGCGCGAACCGACCGGATCTTCTCGTTCATTCGCGAACAGGCCACCGCCCAAGGCGGCAGCGCTGCCGATACGCTGATTGCGGTCTTGCGCGCCAATGCCATCTCGCATCAGCGCGACGACATAGAGCCGCTGCGTTCATCAACCGGCTACGATTCATTGAGCGCCGAGGAAAAGGTTTTGGCCACCGAGCGCGGCAAAGTATTGGTGCAAGCCTACCGCGCGCTGTGCCGGGAAGCGCACAGCGAACACTCCATGCGCGATGTGAACCGCGACTGCCTGTTGCTCTTCATGCGCGGCGCCGGCAGTTGGCTCGCCAAAGGGTTGGTCCGCGGCGATGATCCGCGCAAGGCGCAGATCGCGGCGGAAATCGCGGATCTTCTGCGCCTTGGCCTAAACCCGATCAATTAGCGCTGATGACGATGAGCTCGATGCCGGGCGGCGGCAGCGCCGCCTGCAAGCGGATGCTGGGGCCGATTTGCGTGCTTTGATCGACCAGCGCGAAGTTCGACGAATCATTGATCCGGTAGCGCTTCACCCGGTACTTCCCCGCCGCCGGCAAATTGATGGTGGCGTCATAGCCGCCGTTGTCGTGGTACTGCAGCGTCCGTCTTTCGGGCAGCGACGTGTCCCAGTTGTCGCGCGGCTGCAAGTATTTGTCGGCGATTTGATAGTTGCTGATCAATACTTGGACGAGGCGGCTGTCGCGCGAGCGGCCTGCAACCACAGCGAACCCGGACTCGTCGCCGCCAGCGGTTCGAATCAGCACCGGCGTGCTCTTCAGCGCACCGAAGGCGCTGAGCGCATGACCCACCTCATCCGGCATCCCCTTGTCGCCGAGAAGTTCTGCGTCGGCGCGATGATAAGTTTGCGCATCGATGGGTCCGCCGAGCATGTAAATGAGCGCACTGGCGGCAAATGATGCGCGCGCGGCCTTCGACAGGTCCCGTTCAGCGGGATCTGCATTCCATTCATCCAGGACGTTCCTGGTGGAGCCGAGACCATGCGCATCGAGAATGCGGCGCAGCTCCCTCGCAACCGTGACAAAGGTGTATGGATCGTTTGAATCCACCGCGAAGAAATGCCAGGAGAAGAAATTGAGCGGCAGACGATTGAAGCGCACAAAGTCCAGAAATTTCTCGCGGTATGCGCCCGCAATCAGCGGTTTGGATACCGCCGGTCCACCGACCAGGGCCGAGTCGTCGGCCGACTGGATGGCACGGGCCATCTTGTCGTACAGGGCGTAATACTCCTGCGGTGTACCTGTCCAGGATAGCTTGGAATCCGCTTCGTTCCAGACCTCCCAATAACGGATGCCGTAGCGAAAGCCCTTGGCCCAACCCCGGTTGTAGTGGAGCACGATATGCCGGGCAATTTGCGCGTACTTGTCGGGGTCCGAGGGCGGACTTGCGTCGGCGCCGCGACTTCTGCCAATCCGAAACAGCGGCTCCGCGCCTGCGGATTTGATCGACGCGACCAGGCGATCGGTCGGCGCGAAGTTATAGCTCTTGGCATTGTCCACATCGGCGCTCATGTCCGGAAAAATCGCGTCCGTATCGCCGGATCCCTGCAGGTCGTCGATGCGTATCAGGTCGATGCGGGCGGCCTTGTACAACGCCGTGCCATCGACGCCCGCGGCGGCTTGGATGCCGCTCAAGGGCCGCAGCGCGCCGACCGTCACCGTGGTGTCGACGGTGATCTGGCGCAGCGGCAAGTCATCGGCGTGGCACGGCAACGCGCCGAGCATCAGGGCTGCGAGGCCCATACCCCAGGAGACCTTGGTATTCATGGCTGGCTACTCTACGCGGGGAAACCACTAAGGCACAAAAATAGTTGCCCGCAACAATCGTAGTCGGTAAAAAGTAGTGTGATTAATGATGCGAGCTGACCATGGCAGGTGGCTGGACGATCGTCCTTGATATCGGCAAGACGTTTTCCAAGGCATCGCTGTGGGACGAGCGCGGAGTTTGCGTCAGACAACGCTCACGGCACAATCAACCGCTCACCGTCGGCGCTTACCAGGCCTTGGATGCTGACTCCATTCAGGTGTGGCTGAAGACGGTACTGGCGCAGTACGCGAGCCTGGGCCCCATCGAGGCCATCATTCCGGTCGCGCACGGCGCCGGAGCCGCGCTGATTCGAAACGGCCGCCTGCAAGCCGCCCCGGTTGACTACGAGTGGGCGGGGGTCGAGGATCATCGCGCGGTCTATCAGCATGAGTGCGATTCCTTTGCGGTTACCGGTTCACCCGCACTGCCGGCAGGATTGAACCTGGGGCTGCAGCTGCATTGGCTCGATTCGCTGCAGTCGAGCACCCTTTCCTCCTCGCAAATTCTGCCCTGGGCCCAGTATTGGGCATGGGTCCTGTGCGGCGTCGCCGCCTCCGAGGTGAGCAGTCTGGGCTGCCACACTGACCTTTGGCGTCCCTTTGATCGTGCGCCGTCCGAACTGGCCGTGCGGCGCGGTTGGGCCGATCGACTCGCGCCGCTGATGCCGGCCGGCACCCCGTTGGGGACGCTCTCCTGGGAGTGGGCGATGCACACCGGACTCTCCCCGGCGGTGACGGTGTATTGCGGCCTGCATGATTCGAACGCCGCGCTGCTGGCGGCGCGCAGCCATGATGAGATCGAAGGTCATGATGCGACGGTGCTCGCGACCGGGACCTGGTTCACCGCCATGCGTTCGTCCTTGCAGCCCGATGCGCGCCGGGTCAACACGCTGCCGGAAAGACGCGATTGTCTGGTGAATGTCGACGTCTCAGGGACACCGGTGCCCTCGAGCCGATTCATGGGCGGCCGCGAGATCGAGATGCTGATCGGCGCGGACGCGCCGCATGGTGATGCGCGCTTCGCCGCCACCCATGTCGAGCATGCCATTCGCGCCGTCGAATCCGGCACGATGATTCTGCCGTCGTCGGTGCGCGGCGCGGGACCTTTTCCGAGTGCGATATCGCGCTGGGTCGGTGCGCGTCAAGACGGCAACGATGCCATCGCGCGCGCGCATCTGTACGCCGCGCTCGTCGCCGATGTGTCCCTCGATCTCATCGGCTGCAACGACACGCTGGTGATCGACGGACGATTCTCCAACGCGCCGGTGTTCGCGCAATCGCTGGCGCGGCTGCGGCCCGCCACCCGAGTGTTCATCGGCAATGATGAGAATGGCGTTGCGCGCGGCGCATTGCACTTGGCGACCGGAGCCAGAACCGAAACGACGCTCGAGCGCGTCTCGCCGCTGCCGGTCGACTTGAGCGAATACCGTGCCCGCTGGCGCGAAAGCGCCGAGGCGAGCGACAGACTAATTTAGACCGGCACCAGCGCCAGCACCCGCAGGGGGCTGCCGGAGCCGTTCACGATTTTGAGCGGCGGCGCAATCACCACCGCGCCCGTCGGCGGCAGTTGATCCAAATTCGTGAGACTCGCAAGTCCAAACCGGTTGGCGCCGTGCATGATGGTATGGCAGGGGAACATGGGATTGAATGTGTGCGCCTGGCCTGCGTCGGTGCCGACGGTTTCCACGCCCACGCCCAAGATGTCGCGCTCGCGCGCCAGGAATGGCACGCATTCCGGATGGAAGCCCGGCGTATGCGAGCCGTCGCTGCTGAAGTTGAGAAAGGATTCGCCCGGGCGCTTGGACCAGTCGGTGCGAATGAGCACCCATGCGCGGCTCGGAATACGCCCGTGGTGCGTCTCCCACTGCTCCACGATGCCCTGGGTCAACAGGAAATCAGCGCTGCTGCGAACTTGCGGCGAGACGTCGATCACGCAAGCCGGGCCGATGAAGCGTTCGACGGGAATGTTATGCGTCGCGTTATCAGGATAGTCCTTGCCGGTGACCCAGTGTATGGGCGCATCGAAATGCGTGCCGGTGTGCTCGCCGCAGCTGATGTTGTTCCAGTACCAGGCCGGACCGCGCGAGTCGTAGCGCGAGATCTCCTCCAGCGCAAACGGTTTCGATGGCGCGAACTGCTCGGGCAGGCGGATCGTTTGCGTGGCTGCCTCCAACGGGACGGTGAGATCGACGACGCGGATGCCGCCGCGAAGAATGCCGTCGACCAGTGCGGAAAGAGCTTGCGAATGGTTGGCCATTAATTCTCTCAGGTTAGAGCGCGATTGATTTAGTTTGATGGAAGGCTAGTAATTGATGGAGGGATTGTCCCCCGGATAGATCACGCCCACGATATCAAATCCGCCCGGCGTTGTGCATTGAACGGAATGCAGCTGCTTGCGCGGCAGGAATAGAACATCGCCGGCGACGACTTCAGTCTTGGTCCTTTCCGTCCACACCACGCCTTCGCCATTGAGAAAAATCAGCGCCTCCTCGTAAAGGTGCCGATGCGGCTCAGCCTTGGACAACGGAATGTTGCCGATGAACTGCGTCACGACGGTTGAACCGTGTTCGCGATTGACCAACATCTGGTAGTAGCGCTCGGCCATTTTGTGGCGCTGGGATGGATCGATCGATGCGACTCGATTCGAGTGCTGCGACTCAAAGGTCGTCGGCATCTGCTCCTGCAACACCAGATCCTCGCTGCCGGGACCATTCGAGATGAAGAATTTGATCGGCTCATTGGCATCGTTGTGAACGCGGTAGGCTTCAGCCGGCCGGACGTAGACGCCGGTCAGCGGTTCTACGGCGAAGCGTCGCCCGCCGATTTCGACTTCGCCTTGGCCGTGGGTCACGAACAGAACCGTGTGGCGCCCGTCCGCCGCGATCACCGGTGAGCTGCCGCCGGCGACTTCGGCATAAAACTGCGACTGAAATAGGGCGCCGAGAGCCGGGGTAACCACTTGGCAGTAGCGCATGGCGCCGCGCAGGATCAGCGTCGCCCGCGCAGTCGAAAAGACATAGCATTGGCCGTCGAGCCGAACGATCGGACCTGCGCCCGCCTCGACCATGGCCACCTGGCGATTCTCAGGACTATCCGGGTCATCGGTGAGATAACCGCCGGGCAAGTTGCTGTGCGCGCCATCGCAGAACGGCCCGGTGCCGGTTTGCTTGCAGCCGCAGAAAATGACGTCCTCGTCGCGCTCGGCCTTGAAGGCTACCGGTAGGAATTCGGTTCCCGCATGGGATCCATCGCAAAACGGCTGGGACTGGGAGCGTCCGCAGGCGCACCACAGGTAGCGTTTCCCCGCCTTGACCTCGAAGTAGTAGCCTTTGCGATTGGCAACGCGCGCCGGTGTCTTGATACTACTCATGGTGCCTCCCGCAGTACGCCATCAGCGCCTCGCCGCAGCGCATGAGCGTGCGTCGGCAGCGGCGCACCCGGCTTATCCTCGATGGTCGTGCCGTAGGGCCAACTCGCGGGTGCGATGGCGATGTAGCGCGCAAATCCACCGGTGCCGCCCTCGAACTTGGCGAAGCCGATCGTGATGAGCGCGCCGGCTTCCGGAACCTGGTCGAGATTCGCAACGCCCTCTGCCTGAGCGAAGTTATGCTGCAGGAGCCACTTCTCGCCCACGAATTCCGGCGCGGTATTGTCGGTGTCCAGGGGTTCATGCCCATGCATCAGAATGTGCCGATCCAAGTGTAGATATTCAAGTGCAGCCAAGCTTACGCCAGGAAACGGCTGCGCCGTGAAACGCTTTGGATCATTCCACTTTTTCGACCAGTCGGAGCGAATCATCACCACCGAGCCCGCGGGAATGGTTCCGTGGCGGCGCTCCCAGTCCTTGATATCGGCAACGGTGGCCTGGTAGCCCGGATCCTTAGCGACTTTCGGCGCGATATTGATCACGACCAAAGGGCGCAGCGCCACGGTGGGCGGAATATCGCTGATGGTCGCGCCGTGTTCGTTCTCGTGCGCCGGCGGACCGAACTGAGTGCCGATGTGATCCATGGGCAATTCATAGGCGGTGATTGCCACACCGTGTTTCTCGTAGCTGAAGGGTTCTCCCTCCTCGATGACTCCGGGTATGGAAACACCCGCCCCCGTCGGGCCCACGCTGAAATCGACAAACCCAATCCCAAGCGGGCCGCCGGGCGCGATGGCGTGCGTCAAGTCAATGTACTTGGCGTGGCTCAGCGCTCCGGCGTACAAATCCCAGAGCGGCACTCCCTTGCCGCTTTGGCCTGCAAGCGCCGACCCGCAGCCGCCCGACAGTGCTGCGGCGGTGAGCCATACCACGACCCGGCGCATGCCCGCTCTCCTTGAAAGTTAGAACTTGCGCGTTAGGGTCACGCCAATAGTCCGCGGACGCACCGTCAGAAGCGCGTTGGGATCCTGCGAGGAATTGATCGCGGACACCTCGGCGCGTTTGTCGGTCAGATTGCGGGCAAATGCCGTGACGCTCCACGGACCGTTGATCACGCCGGCCCGCAAATTGAGGAGCGTATAGGAGTCCAACGGAAGGTTGAATTGCGTATTGGACGCGAAGTACGCGTTCACCGAGCCTCGATACGTTACGTCCGCCGCAACCATGCCCTCCCATGTGCCAGAAATCGGCGCCGTATAGTTCGCGCCTAGATTGAACTGGAACTTGGGAACGTTGGGAATCGAATCGCCCGTTCTGCCCAAGGTTGGATTCAGAGCATATTGTGCGGGTGACGCCCCTTCCGTGAGATAGGCATCTTGGTACGAGCCGGCAAAACTGGCCGACAGATACTGGAACGGATGCGCGGTGAACTCGAATTCCACGCCCTTGACGCGCGCCGTGCCGGCATTGCCCAGATAAACGAACGCGCCGTCGGCAGTGGTTTCCTGGACCTGAATGTTGTTCCAGTTGATCACATAGATGTCGGCCTGGTAGTCGAACATGCCCCCAAACAGCCGGCCCTTGGCGCCCAGCTCGTAGTTGGTCAACGAGTCCGGCGAATATGCCGCAGGAATGGGCTCAAACGGTTCGCTGACGGCGTTCAAACCGCCGCTGCGAAAGCCGGTCGAGACGGTGCCGTATGCCAATACTTCCTCGCTGAACTTGTAGCTGCTGTTGATCTTCCACGTGACCTTATTGAAGGTCTGCTCTGGATCGTTGATGGGCACCAGGTTGGGCGCGCCGGGAAAGCCGCCGAACGGATGAGTCTGGGTCTGCACGCCGTTCAAAGTCTCGGTGAAGTAGCGCAAGCCCGCCACCGCGGTCCAGGCGTCGGTAATCTTCCAGGTGGCCTCGCCGAAGCCGGCATATTGCGTGTCACTGCGCTGGTCGGTACGTCCAAAGAACGTGTTGCCCACGCCCGGGAAATCCAACGCATCATCAGCGGTGGACGTGCTGAAGGGACCGGTGACCAACCCATTTCCGCCCGTGGCGATGACCTGCACCGCCAGATCCTGGGTCTCATGCTCACGATAGACGCCCGCGACGAAGTTCACGGGGAAATTCAGGTCGCTGGCAAAACGCAGCTCGCTGGCATTGACCTTGCGGGTCCGAGGCTCGAGCGTTTCGGCCGGAACCGGAACATTGAACGACACCAGAACGGGCGTCGAGTCGAAGGTGAAGTCGGTGGTGCGGTTGTATTGGTTGGTGGTGCCGGTCACTGTGCCGATTGCGGTCTTGTATTCCACGGTCAGACCAAAGACTTTGAGATTGTCGCTCCAGGGACTCAAGGTCACGTCGGTATTGCACAAGTCGCAGCCCTGAATCGCCGGGATGGGACCGCCGCTGAATGCCGCGACGCCGGCCGGCGTGTAGCGCGATGAACCGCCGGACGTTTCTGTTTGCGAGGTGTAGTTGGCGTCGATGGTC